>CAITDZ010000195.1 GCA_903891285.1 uncultured Solirubrobacterales bacterium | reverse complement strand
GAGGTAGCGCCGCACCGAACAGGCTGCCGTAGAGCTGTCCGGACAGCAACGTGACGAGTGGCTGAACTGCTGGGTTGCGGTCGGCCACGAAGAGGTCCATGAACTCGACCCAACGGGTGAAGGTCGATGGCCCGAGGGCGTCCCCGTGGACACCGTTCTGGAGGGTGATCCAGACATTCGGGTTCTTCCTGAGGCGGTCGAGGCTGTCGGGGAAGTGGCCACCGGTCTGCTCGTCCTGGAAGGCACCGACCAGGAAGGTCGGGACTTCGATCCGGTCCATCCACCATCCCGGCGCGCGCTTCTCGAACAGCCACGGGGTCCGGTAGGGGTTCTTCTTGATCGTCCGCTCGAAGTCGCGGGTCTGGAGACGGAGTCGCTGGTTGGCAGCACAGCGAGGGTCGTAGTTCGGGTCGTTCGGGTCGGAAAGGATCTGCGACCAGGTCTGGCCACCTTCCGGGGACGGCTTTGCGTCATCTGCCCGTTGCCGGATCCAGGAGTAGGCGAAGCCCGTATTGAAGATCCCCCCGGGGTAACCGGTGGCCGAGTAGACGTCATCAGTTATCGAGAAGGGCGAGATCGCAGCCAGGCTTGGGGGCTGGGTACCTGCGGTGAGGACCTGGGTGATCCCGGAGAAGGAGATGCCGACCATGCCGACCTTCCCGCCCTTGACCCAGTCCTGGGCGGCGACGGTCTCGATCGCGTCGTAGCCGTCGTAGATCGTCGGCAGGCCGAACAGGTCGAACCCTCCACCCGAACAGCCCGAGCCCCTCATCTGGACCGAGACGACGGCGTAGTTCTGAAGCGGTGAGATCAGTGACCCGACCATGGTCGACGAGGCCGGGGCGAGGGGATCCGGGTCGTTGTTCAGGAGAACGTCGATCAGGCTCCCGGGGGCTGCCGTCTGGTACCCGGAGTACTCGACCACGGTTGGGAAGGGGCCGTCACCCAACTTCTTGCCCTGGGGCAGACGGACGGTCATCGCAAGTTCGATGCCGTCCCTGACGGTGACGTAGTTCAGCCCCTGGTCGAGCGTCTTCTTTGCGTAGAAAGCAGGCTTCGGGTTGGCGTCCGGCTTCAGGACCTTGAACGGCTTGGTCCCGACCACCTTGCCACCGACCCTGGCACGGACCGAGTAGGTCGAGCCGGGCTTCAGTTCGTAGAAGATCTCGCTGCCGAAACTGTCGGTCCTGCCTTTGCGGACGATCCGATCGCCCTTGCCGACGAGCATCAGGCGGAGCTCCGGCTCGGCCCCCTTGACGTAGGCCTCGCCGACCGAGCCGCGCGCCTCGAAGTTCGCCATGGCCGTGGCCTTCGGCGCCTTGGGCGCCGCATCGGCCGACCACGGGACGAGGGTCAGTGCGAACAGGGTCGAGACAAGCACCAGCCCACCCAGGAAGGTGCGCACCGGGGCATTTCCGTTACGTGATTGACCGATGGTCGAAGTCAAGCCTTTTCTCCCTTTGGCCTCGCAGGGTTTGCGGGGTCCGTCCGCGGACTCTACATCCACAACAACCGAGCCACCGGAATGTAGTGGTCGGGCGGGAAGATCCCCGACCGCCGGTTCAGGGGGCGAGGCGCTCGACCTTCCAGCCGTCCCCATCCGGCAGGTACCTGAACCGGTCGTGGAGCCGGGCCTGGCGCCCCTGCCAGAACTCGAACTGGACCGGTGTCAGGCGGTAGCCACCCCAGTGCTCGGGCCTGGGGATCTCCTCCTCCCCCTCGAAGCGGGCGGCAGCTTCTTCGTTCAGGCGATCGAGCTCCTCACGTGAATCGGGGATCACCTCGCTCTGTGGTGACGCCCATGCCCCGATCCTGCTGCCTCGGCCGCGACTTGCGAAGTACTCGTCGGACTCCTCGGGCGGGAGCTTTTCGACGGTGCCGCGGATCCGGATCTGGCGCTCGAGGTCGGCCCAGAAGAAGAGAAGCGCCGCGGTCGGCGCGGCCTCGAGCTGGGAGGCCTTGACCCCCTGGTAGTTGGTGAAGAAACGGAAACCTCGGGGACCCACACCCTTGAGCAGGACCATCCGTGCGTCCGGGCTGCCATCGGCGTCGACCGTTGCCAGGCACATCGCCTCCGGCTCCCGCACGACCTCGGCAGCCTCGCCGAACCAGGCCTCGAACTGGGCGAACGGGTCGTCGTCGAGGCTCTCCCGGGTGAGCGGCCGATCGACTGCTGCACCGTAGTCGTAGCTCAATTGAGGCTCGGGTCCTCGGGCATCGTCGCGAGCAGGGCGAACTCGCCGCCCCGGCGGGCGATCACCTCGGCCCAGAGGTCCTGCTCGGAGAAGACGTCGTCCTCCTCGAGGTCGGAGACCAGCCACATCTCCTCTTCGACCTCGCGGTCGAGCTGACCAGGCGCCCAGCCTGAGTAACCGACGAAGACTCGCGCCCTGACCGGGTCGGCCTCGCCCTCGGGATCGACCACGCCGATCCGTCCGGTGATTTCCCCGTATGAGGCAGAGGCATCCTCGAACTCTCCGATCACGACGATCGAGTCCGGGGAGACGGGACCACCGACCCAGAGTGGAGCGCCCCGCTCGACCAGGGGACCGAGGTCGGGGACGAGCTCCAGCACCTCGGCATCGGCCCGGCGGTTCAAGACCACGCCGAAGGCACCCTGCTCGTTGTGCTCGACGACCAGGACGACCGTCCTGCGGAAGAAGTCGAACAGGTTGGGCGCCGCGACCAGGATCTTCCCCTTGAGCGCGCTCACCGAGCCTCTCCGATGGAACCCTTCGAATCGTCTGGCCGGTTCGACAACGTCGCCTCCTGGTCATCTCCTCGACAGACCCCGCCAACGGCCTTCCACACCTTGGTCGAGCCCGACTCCGCGGGGCTGTCCGGAACCTGACTATACGGGGAAGGGCGGTCCGGCAGGGAGGCCCCGTGAAGGGCCCGCTCGCGGCGCAGGGTGCGGGTATCCGTTAGCCTCCGTCGTCGCGATATGGGCAGGTACACAGGACCAAAGGAAAAGCTTTCGAGGCGCGAGGGAGAAGACCTCGGCCTCAAGGGCAGGCGTGCGCTCGAAGGCAAGAGTGCGATGGAGCGCCGGCCCTACCCGCCCGGCCAGCACGGCCGTGGCCGCAGGCGCCCCTCGGAATTCTCGGTCCGGATGCGGGCCAAACAGCGGGCGAAGTTCATGTACGGACTCCGCGAGAAGCAGTTCGCAAAGCTCTTCGACAGGGCGAGCCGCGAGGAGGGGATGGCCGGGGAGAACCTGATGCGCCACCTCGAATCGAGGCTCGACAATGTCGTCTACCGGCTCGGGCTGGCAACGACCCGGGCCCAGGCACGCCAGTTCGTCGTCCACCAGCACGTGACCGTCAACGGCAAGCGCCTCGACCGCCCCTCCTACGAGGTCTCGGCCGGGGATGTCGTGGCGATCCTCCCCGGGGCCCCGATCGAGGGCCTGGTTCGGGAGGCGACCGAGGTCGCCGGCCCGACTCCGCCGTGGCTCCTGGCCGACCCGGATGGACTGAAGGGAACCGTCAACCGGCTCCCCGCACGTGACGACATCGCCGCCCCGGTCGAGGAGCGGTTGATCGTCGAGCACTACTCCAGGTAGTCCGCCCGACCCAGGGGCAAGGCACGGGATCCGGCTACTGGCCGCCGGTCATCTGGCTCTTGGCCAGCTCATGGGCGACCTCGAGCAGGCCGACGACCGACAGCGGATCGGGTGAGTCGGAGATGATCCGGACGTGGGTCGTCTGGTCCCCGTCGGGCTCCTCTTCGCTCAGGACGGCCGAGATCACCAGCTGATCGAGCCGTGCGCCGGGGATCTCCCGCTCGACCTGTTCCATCATCTCCTGTGCCAGCCCGCCTATGCGGGCGGACGGTGTCGGCTCGTCTGCCTGGTCCATGCCCGCACCCTACATTCCGGACGGTCGCGGGCGGCGGTCCAGTTGCCGGGGTCCCGGCCCGCGGTGGGGCTGTTCGACCGCGAATAGACTGGCCGGCCCGATGCGGACCCAATTCCCGAACCCCCGACCGATCGGCGCACCCGGACTGGTGGTGGCCTTCCTGGTGGCCCTTCTCCTCACCCTCTTCCTGCCCTTCTCGGCTGTGGCTGAGCCCAGGGACGGGGATAGCCGGACGGCCTACCTCGTCCTGGTGCCGTCGGGGAAGGGCGAGGGATTCGACGAGTCGCTCCTCAGGTCGTTCGAGAGGACCCCCGGCCTCTCCCCCGGCCTCTACAGCGCAACCCAGGGCTCTTACTCCCGAGGCCAATCCCTGCTCGACATCTCCCAGGGAACCAGGGTCTCACGCTCGCTCTATGACCCCGAGGCGACCCCGACGGTCGAGCTCCGAGGCAACGGATCCCTTGCCGGATGGGGTGCAGTCCTGAGGCGGGCCCGGACCGCTCCCCAGACGATCGAGCCCGGCCTGATGGCCGGGACCGTCCCGGGCGGGGCGGCCCTCGTTCTGGCAGACGGGGTACCGGGGGGCGTCGCCGTACCGGCAGCCGACCGGGTCGGAGAGGTCTCGACGATCTCGATCGTTCCCCCTGCCCGGGTGGCACGAAACGCCCTTGCCCGGGGCAGCAAGCGCTCCCTGGTGGTGGTTGGCGCCTCGCCTGGCAAGGCCGGGGTGAGACAGCTACGGCAACTGGTCCGGAGCGTCGACCGGCAGGGCCTGGTGATCGCGATCCAGTCGCCGCCCGGCGGGGACTTGCTACCGGTCTTCCCGCTCGCCGTCTCCGGGATGGATGCAGACAGCCCCACCTCCGACACGACCTCGCTACCGGGAATGGTCGGGGCGATCGACTTCGCCCCGACCGTGCTCGACCACCTGGGAATCGAAATCCCCGACGAGATGACCGGGACCGTGATCGGCGAGGGTCCGGGCAGGGATGCCGCCGAGCTCACCTCCTTTCGGGACCGCCTCGACTCGGTAGGCGACAGACGGATCCCGGCGGTGGCCGGGTTGGCGGTGGGCTGGCTCTTCCTCTTCCTGATTGCCGGGGCGATCGCCGGCCCGGACCGGATCCGGGCCGACGTCCGGAGGACCGGCGGCCTGGCGGTCCTCTGGCTGCCGACCGTCACCCTGCTCACCCCCCTGGTCGGCAATCCGCCCGCCTGGCTCGAGGTCTGCCTGATCGCACTCCTCTCACTGGGCCTGGGGGCGGCTTCGGACAGGCTCCTGCCGTGGCCCCGGGCGACTGCGATCCCGGCCTTCTTCGGCCTGGCTACCTTCACCATCGACCTGGCACTCGGCTCCCCGCTCGTGATCCGCTCGGTACTCGGCCCGAGTCCCGGTTACGGGGCCAGGTTCTACGGGATCGGGAACGAGCTGGAGGCGGTGCTGGTCGTCCTGCTACTGGCCGGGATGGCCGGGGTGCTCGCCTGGCGGCCGCGATCCTGGAATGCGGCTGGTGCGGTCGGGGCGGCCGCGCTCGCCCTGGCGGTGGTGCTCGGTTCCGGCAGGCTGGGGGCAGCTGTCGGGGGAGTCGTAGTGGTCGCGGTCGCAGCCGGGGTGAT
>CAITDZ010000194.1 GCA_903891285.1 uncultured Solirubrobacterales bacterium | reverse complement strand
TGGTCCGCCTCCCGGATGTAGGAGGCAGCGATTCGGCAGAGGTCCCACTGGTCGAGACAGCCGGCCCGCTCGAGCATCCGGTCGTGGAATTCGAGGAGCTCCTCGAGCTCAGCGACGAGCTCCGGATCCTCACTGGCCCGGTCCGACCTTGCGCCCGGCGGGGAATCCGTTCCGGACTTGATCCCGTCGATCCGCTCCAGCAGGTAACGCAGCAGGCCCGTCGGGTTGCCCCGGATGCGGTGGGCCCGGATCGGAAGCTCGTCGAACCGGACCCGGAGCATCGCCAGCCGCTCGGCTCTGCCGGCCACCCGGAAGCCCGGATCCAAACCCGCAGCAGGGGCTTTCGCCCTCAACACCCGTTCAGCCAGGGCCGCCGGGGTCTCGACCACCAACTCGTCGTAAGGGGTCGGGAGGTTCGCCTGGAGCTCTGCCCGATGGACCTCCCGGGCGAGCCGGGTCGGGACGACCACCGCGATCCCCGAGACGGCCTCTCCGTCCTCGGCCATCCGGACCGCCCGTCGGAGGAGGACCCCACTCTTGCCGGAGCCTGGGGGACCCTCGACCACCAAAGCCGGCGCATCGGACTCGACGACTTCCTGCTGGACGGGAGCGAGCTCCGCTTCGAGCGTTGCTTCCCTGTCCTCACCGACTTGGCCCACGAGTCAAAGGTACCCCAACCCCGGCTCTCTCTAGCATCCGTCGCGTGAGCACCGCCAAAGGCAGGGAACCGGCCGGGACGATGGCCGCGATCGACGGGGAGGCCTGGCTTTCCGCCTGCCGCCGGATGGTCACCGGACAGAAGCTCCTCTTCGAGGATGCGGTGACGATCGCTGATCGCCACCACTACGAAGGCCTCGGCGAAGGTGGCGACCGAACCCTCCGCCTCGACCGTCAGTGCGAGGACCTCGTCTTCGCCGAACTCGAGGGACTGGCGGCCGACGGACTCGCCTTCACCGTGATCTCGGAAGAGCGCGGCACGGTCGAGTTCAACGGCGGGGCCGGCCTCTGGGTGGTGGTAGACCCGATAGACGGCTCGCTGAACGTCCGCCGGACCCTGCCCGAGCACAGCCTCTCGATCGCCGTTGCGACAGGACCGGACATGGCGGCAGTGGGGTTCGGCTACGTCTACGACTTCGGACCGGACGAGGAGTTCCACGCGCTCGCCGGTCAGGGCGCCTTCCTCGGTGAGCGCCGCCTCGAGCTGGGGGCTCCCGACGGATCGGAGCTGATGGAACTGGTCGGGGTCGAGGGGGCCGAGCCGACCATGCTGGAACCGTGGCTGGAGGGCCTGAGCGGAAAGGTCTACCGCCTCCGCTGCGTAGGTTCATTGGCGATCACGGTCGCCTGGCTCGGCACCGGCCGAATCGACGCGATGTTCTCCCCCCACACCTCACGCTCGGTCGATGTTGCTGCCGCCCAGTTGATCGCCCGCGAGGCAGGGGTTCTGATCGAGCTGGGTGACAACGGCCTCGATCGGGTCGGTTTCCCGCTCGACCAGCGCTTCACCGTGCTCGGGGCGGCCACCGCGGAGTGGCTGGACGTAGTCAGGGCCGCCAGGCCCGACCCGGCCTGACCGGCACAGCCCCGCCCTTCAGACAGAGGCCCCGGCAATTCGGGCCGGAGCGGGTCCGAGCGCCCGAGATCCGGGCCTGGGCGACGAGTTTCGCCCCGGAAAGTAGCTGTATTGCCCTCTATGAAAGGGAAAATGGAGCATCCCGCCTTGTGTGACGAATGTCCCATGGCTCACCGGAACAGGTGTTCGCATCGGTGCTACACTTTCGAACATCCTTAGTAGTAAGTAGATCCGAAACAGACAGGTCGCGCTTCCAAGGGATACCGATCGAGCGGCCGGACAGGAGATAAGGGATGAGCCCCGAGACGAAGACCAAGAAGAAGTCCACCAAGAAGACCGCGACCAAGGGCAAGGCTTCGAAGCCCCGCACCGCCGCACAGCTTCGCTCCGAAGCGTCGGCCAAGGAGCGCCACGCCGCTGAGCTCGACGCCGAGGCTTTCGAAAGCCGCGTCGAGGAGTTCGAGCAGCGCGCCGCCGAGGTCGCCAGGGCCGCCGTGGACCTTCCCGTCGGTGCCGCCCTCAATCTGAACGATCGGGTTACCGAAACGGTCGAGGAGTGGCGCAACCCGGACGTCGCCGAGAAGAAGGTCAAGCGTTACCGCGCGGACCTCTCGAAGACCGTCCGAAAGGCCGAGAAGCGCGGCGCCAAGACCCGCCGCAAGGCCCGCAAGGAGGTCAAGAAGACCTACAACCGGATCGAGCGCGACGTCCGCAAGCGGCGCAAGACGGTCGAAAAGCAGATCAGGACCGCCAACAAGGACCTGACCAAGCGAATCGACGGTCGGGTGAGCGAAGTCACCAAGCGGGCCGAGAAGGCCCAGGCCGAGGTGACCAAGGTCGCTGAGACCCAGGGCAAGCGCGCTCAGGACCTCGTCAATCGAGTCACGGAGCAGCTGACCTCGCTGGTCTAAGACCCACACTTAGCCCGTAGTCCGAGAGGAGCGGACCACGGAGAAGCCTGTCGGCCCATACATACCTCGCCGACAGGAGTAGTACCTCTCCTCCCTCGCCAAGGGCCCCGGTTTCCGGGGCCCTTGGTATGTCCGGGACTGGACTGCGACCCAGGGGCCGCGGGCACTACGGCCTGACCACCACCCCGACCTCCTTCGAGGCCGACGGCCTGAAGGGCCAAGCCGCTTCCCCAAGGGAGAGGGCTCGGAAGAGAATCCGCTGAGGACTGGTGATCGTGGTGAACCGGTACTCCATCCGGAACCTGCCGACGTCGTCACAGGCCAGGACCTCGACCGGTCTCCACCGGCGACGACTTGGGTCGAAGTACTGGACCACCACCCGCTTCCCGGGGTAGGCGGCACCGAGCCCCGGCCCGAGTACCCGTCCGGCCATCTTCAGGACGGCCCCGTTCCTCAGCGCCCGGCTCGAGGTCTCGAACCTGACCCTGTCCCGGTCGGTTACCTGAACGGGTTCGCTCGCCGCCCTGGCTTCGGTCGGGGACCCCTGGAAGAGGACCCGGACGGCCCTGTGCGGACCGACCGAGAGCGGGAAGCGAAAGGCGCCGTCCGGCCCTGAGCGCACCCCATGCCTTCGAGATTCGAGCCCGCTCGAAGGGGCGAAGACCTCCTCGACCACCAGGTCGAGCTCCCTGCCCGGCCGGTTGCCTCCGATGCGGACCGACCCCGAGAGCACCCGATCGCCCCGCTTCAGGTCCGGGACCGAGAGAGTGACCGGAGCCTTGAGCGGCAGGACGACCCGAACCGCCTCGGAAGAACCCTGGTTACCGGCCCGATCGACCACCCGGGCCAGGACGTCGTATTCCCCGGGCGGCAAGTCGTCCGAAGGAACCTCGGTCTCGAGGGAGGACCCGATCACCTTCGCCGGAAGCTCGATCGGCTCACCCGGCTTCGGAACCGGGGTGATCGTCACCCTGCCCGAGGCAACCCCCGAGAACCGGTCGAGCAGGTCGAACCTGAACAGCGAGGGGTTCCCGGGATCGCTCGGACCCGAGAAGACCGCCTCCGGTGGGGATCGATCGATCTTCACTTG
>CAITDZ010000193.1 GCA_903891285.1 uncultured Solirubrobacterales bacterium | reverse complement strand
GGGGCCTTCTCACCTTTCGCGAAGTCGAGGATCCGGTGGGCCATCAGGGCGCTCGGGGGCCCGCCGTGCATCATCTCCGGGTGCCACGGCCCGGGCAGGTGCCCGGTCGGCCCGTACCGGCCCTCGCCCGCCGGACTGAAGAACGCATCGGCCACGCCCCCACCCTATTCCCCAGATCACCCCCCGGTTCACGTCCGTATCCACGTCTCTCTAGCGCGGGTCCTGGCAGCCGGGGGCGCACTCACCCTCGTCGTCCCCTCCTCGGTGAGTACATCCCCCGTCTACCTCCCGCGCACGGGGAGCCAGCGGTCAGGTGAAAAGGGCCGAACCAACCGGGAGTTCATGGCAGGGGGGTCGGGTAGGTGCGAGTGGGAACTGGTGGGGTAGGCGGGAGCACCTGCCCGAGCCCCCGCCTGACTCGATGCGGTTGGTGGATCGGCCGGGCAGCACGGGTCCGAAGGGAGAAGGCTCGGGGGGAGGAGCGGAGAGGGAGGGATTCGAACCCTCGAGAGGACTTGCGCCCCCTACTCGCTTAGCAGGCGAGTGCCTTCAGCCACTCGGCCACCTCTCCGGGAGCGCCGATTCTACGGATTCGGCCTTGGCTCCGGATACGCTCGGGGTAGATGGCGCCGCCTCGTCAGGCATACGACTACTACCGGGAGGTCTTCGAGGGGATCGAGGCTCCCTTCGCCTTCGTCGACCTCGATGCGATGTGGTCGAACTCCGACTCGATGCTCGAGCGGGCCGGGGACGTGGCGATCCGGCCGGCGTCGAAGTCGCTCCGGTGCCGCTCGATAATCGACCGGATCCTCGGGCGCGACGATCGCTACCAGGGGGTAATGACCTACACCCTTCCCGAGACCCTCTGGCTGGAGGAGGCCGGGATGGAGGACCTGCTCCTCGCCTACCCGACGACCGACCTCGAGGCCCTGGCCCAGCTCGCGGTCAGGAACGCGGCCAATCCCGAGGGCGCCCCGATCCTCACCGTCGACTGCGTCGAGCACCTCGACCTGATCGAGTCGATCCTCGGGCCGACCGCCGGCACCGTCCGCCTCTGTCTTGAGCTCGATGCCGCCTGGTGGGCCTTTGGCGACCGGCTGAAGATCGGGGCCAAGCGCTCGCCGATCCATTCGGCCGATGATGCGATCGGGCTGGCCCGGGAGATCGCCAGCCGCGACAAGCTCGAGCTGGTCGCGCTGATGGCCTACGAAGGGCAGATCTCCGGCGTGGGGGACCGCCCACCCGGCCGACCTTTCAGGGCCGGGCTGATCAAGTGGATGCAGCGGAACTCGATCGAGGAGATCGCCCAGCGAAGGACCGAGGTGGTCGAGGCGCTGAAGGCCGAGGCCGAGATCGAGATCGTCAACGGCGGCGGCACCGGCTCGCTCGAGTTCACCTCGGAAGAGCCGGAGGTGACCGAGGTCGCAGCAGGCTCGGGCTTCTACGCGCCCAATCAGTTCGACCACTACTCCTGGTTCTCTCTCACCCCGGCGGCCGCCTTTGCGATCCCGGTAGTCCGGAGACCCGGCCCCGGGGTCGTTACCGGCCTCGGTGGCGGCTACCTCTCCTCCGGTGCGCCCGGCCCTGCCCGGATGCCGAGCCCGTGGCTGCCTGCGGACCTCGCTCTCGACAAGGAGGAGGGGGCGGGCGAAGTCCAGACTCCTCTGCTCGGCCCGGCTGCCGATCGACTCCAGATCGGCGATCCGGTCTTCATGCGACACAGCAAGGCCGGGGAGCTCTGCGAGAGGTTCAACTCGCTCTACCTGGTCGAGGACGGCGAGATCGTCGACCAGGTCCCGACCTATCGCGGCGAGGGCAAAGCCTTCCTCTAGGGCTAGGGCCCGAGGACCCGCTCGAGGTAGGCGTTGGTGAAGGTCCGCTCCGGGTCGAGGGTGTCCCTGACCGCCTGGAACGCCACCCAGTCCGGATAAAGGGGGGCCAGCTCGGCGGCGGTCCGGGTGTGGTGCTTGCCCCAGTGGGGCCTCCCGCCCCGCTCGGTGAAGATCGGCTCCAGCTCCCGGAACCAGCGCTCCCACTCGGCACTTGAATGCTGGTGGACGGCTATATATATAGAGGGGCGCTCGAATGACGGGCTGAGCATCGCCTCATCCGGCCCCAGGACCCGGCACTCGACCGGCATCCCGAGTGGCATCCCCTTCTCCTCGATCGTCTCGAGGACCAGAGCGAGTGCCTCCAGCCCCTCCTCCCTCGGCAGGCAGTACTCCATCTCGTTGAAACGGATCGAGCGCTCGTTCACGAACAGCCGGTGGGCGGTGTCGGTCTGCTCCCCTTGCGCCATGAACCGGGAGGAGAATCTCGCCACCCCCGGGATCGCCCGGGGGAAGTGGGTCAGGCCCCGCAGCAACACGTCCCCGATTCCGTTCTCGACCACCCGGTCGGAGATGAACTTCTCGACCTCACTCCTCGGTGCCGGCGGACGGTCGGTCCGGTTCCGTCGCAGTGTGAGCGCGGTATCGGAGTAGGGGAAGACGAAGAACTCGAAGTGGTCGTTCTCGGCCGCCAGGCGGTCGAAGTCCGACAGGGCCTCTTCGAGCGGCATCGGGATGTCCTCCCGGTGGAGATTGAAGGCCGGGACGGCCTGGATCGTCGCCGCGACGATCACCCCGAGCGAGCCGATCGCGATCCGGGCGGCCCGGAGCAGCTGGACGTCCCCCTCGTCGATCGTCACGACCTCACCCGTCGCAGTCACCAGGTCGATATCGACCACCTGGGCAGCGAGGTTTTGGAAATGCTCACCCGTCCCGTGGGTCCCGGTCGAGAATCCGCCGGCCAGGGTCTGGCAATCGATGTCGCCCAGGTTGGGCAGGGCGAGGCCGAGGTCGTCGAGCTCGCCCGCGAGGTCCTCGAGCACGGTCCCGGCCAGCACCTTCACCCGGCCGCTTGCCCGGTCGGCGTCCAGCACACCGGAGAACCCGGAGAGGTCGATCATCACGTCGTCGGTCATCGGCGCCCCGGTGAACGAGTGGCCTGAGCCTGCGACCGTCACCTGACGACCGGCAGAGGCGGCGATCCCGACCATGTCGACCAGCTCTCCCCGACTCAAGGGGCGCTCGATCACCCGGGGGTGGCACTCCTCCCCGGCCCAGTTCTTCCAGACGGTCTCCGACCTCCGTCCGAGCAGCGGCAGCGCCATCACTTGCCCCCCGTCGCTGCCAGCGGTTCGGCCTCGGTCGGCCGGGGGTCGGCGATCGGGCGGACCAGCACCCAGACCACCCCGAGCAGGACGATCATCACCACGGCCGGAAGTGCGTAACCCGCCACCCCGGCAAGGTATCCGGCCCCGACCGCACCGACCATCTGTCCGCCGCCCCAGGCCACATTGGCGCTGCCGGCTGCGTAGCCCTGGTTCAGCCCCGCGGCCGTCGCCCGGTCGGTGATCAGGGTCGAGGCCGGGGTGAAGGCAAGGCCGGCCCCAAAGGCGACCAACACCACCCCGAACAGAAGCATCGGCAGGATCTCGAAGAAGCCGACCACCCCGATCGCGGCCGCCATCACCACCAGGCCCGCCAGGTACGGGACCTTCCTGCCGACCCGGTCGCTGAACCGACCGACGAATGGACCGACGATCGCCTCGATCAGTGATCCGCCGGCAAAGGCGCCGGCGATCATCCAGGGAGTTGCCCCCAGATCGTCCAGCCGGAGCGGCCCGAGGACGACGATCATCCCGAAGGCGGCCGAGGGCCCTGCCAGCACCAGCACGGTCCGGGTCAGGCGGGCCCGCCGGGCCGCCTTGACCGCATCGCCCACATCCTGGCCCTCGACCTCGGCCACCGAGGGGATGGTCATCGCGAAGAGGGCGATCGCGACTGCCAGGACCAGCACCGCGCTGAACACGGGGCCGGTCCCTACCTCGGGGGCGACCGCACCGATCGGGGAGCCGAGCATCTCCCCCACCACCGCGGCGGCGATCACCGTGCCCATCACCTGGCCGCGCCTCTCCCTGGGGGCGGCCGAGATGACCCAGCTGATCGCCCCGGCCCACATCAGCGCACCAAATGCTCCCTGGAGGAAGCGGGCCCCGTCGAGCAGGGCAATCGAATCGGTCCAGCCGAAGATCGTGCTGAACAGGCCGACTCCGACCAGGCCGATGATCGTCGCCCTGCGCGGTCCGTACCGAGCAGCGATCCAGCCGGCCGGCAGGGCGAGGACGACTGCACCGGCGGCGAAGCTGCCGGAGAGCACCCCGACCGCCGCGTCGCTCAGGCCGAGCTCGTCCCGATAGCTCGGGAGGAGCGGGGTCAAGACCGCGAAGAAGGTGGTCTCCATGAAGACGACCGAACAGGCTAGGACGAGCAGGCGTCGCATTCCCCGATTCTCCCAACCCCCCGACCCGACCGCCCCTATCCACCCCTCCCCGGGCGCCCGGTCTCCCTTCCTTGCGACTGAGAAAACCCTCTAGCGCGGGTCCTGGCAGCCGGGGGCGCACTCACCCTCGTCGTCCCCTCCTCGGTGAGTACATCCCCCGTCTACCTCCCGCGCACGGGGAGCCAGTGCCCTGGAGATCAAGACCGAACCAACCGGGAGTTCATGGCAGGGGGGTCGGGTAGGTGCGAGTGGGAACTGGTGGGGTAGGCGGGAGCACCTGCCCGAGCCCCCGCCTGACTCACTGCGATCGGCAACTCGACGGGGTCGACGGGTCCGAAAGGGAGGGATAGCTGAGGGATGGAGGGCGCCCGGGGAGGGGTGGATAGGGGCG
>CAITDZ010000192.1 GCA_903891285.1 uncultured Solirubrobacterales bacterium | reverse complement strand
CAGGGGGCCGACCGGTTCATGCCGGTCGACGTCCACGTGCCGGGCTGTCCGCCACGTCCCGAGGCGCTGATCTACGGCTTCAACAAGCTCCAGCGGATGATCATGGGTCATCCCGATCCGGGGTGGCGAGCCCGCTACAACGCGACCGGCACCGAGGAGTGGGCCCGGGGCGGGGCGGGATCGAAGCCCTCGCCTGAGGCAGTCGAGGCCTACCGGAAGGCCAGGGAGGCCCTCGGTGCCTGACGGACCGGGACTCGAACTGATCATGGCCGAGGTGAACCGGACGAGTCCCGGTGCCGTGCTCGATACGGGCTACGACCGGGAGCAGGCCTCGCTGGTCGTCCCGGCCGAGCGGGTCCGCGAGGTGCTCGAGTGGCTCCGCGATACCCCGGGCCAGGAGTACACCTTCCTCTCCTCGCTCCACGCGGCCGACTACCTGCCGGCCGAGCCGCGGTTCGCCGTGCACTACGAGCTCCTCAACCGGGAGCGCTACGAACGGATCCGGGTCAAGGCCCTCCTCCCCGACCCGGCCTCACGCAACACTTTCTCCGCGAATGGAGCTGCCCTCGTTGCTGCGGACAACGGCGGAGCTGGTGGTCTCGCTCCAGCGGTCGAGCAGGGGGGTGTGGAGGATTCCGGAGGAGCTCCCGACGGCGGTCTTTCCGAGGGCTCAGGCAGAGGGGACGAGGAGGGTTCCGGAGGAGCTCCCGGCGAAGGCCGGCCGACGGAATCCTCCTCGTTCCCTCCCACCAGTTCCTCCGAATCACCCGAGATCGACTCCGTGGTCGACCTGTTCCCGACCGCCGACTTCCAGGAGCGCGAGGCCTACGACTTCTTCGGCATCGTCTTCCGCGGCCACCCCGACTTGAGGCGGATGTTCATGCCCGAGGACTACGTCGGCCATCCCCAGAGGCGCGACTTCCCGATCGGCGGGGAGCCGGTCATCTTCACCCGGGACGAGCCGGCCGATCCGGGGTGGTGGAAATGACCCTCGAGCCGGGAGGCAACGGACGGGGCGGCCAGAGCGCGGCCGAGATTGTCCACGAGATAGAGGGCAGCGCTCCGGGGGTGACCGTCGAGCTCGAGCCGGAGCAGGAACTGCTGATGGTCAACATGGGGCCGCACCACCCGGCGACCCACGGGGTGTTGAGGCTCGAGGTGGAGCTGGAAGGCGAAGTCGTCCGCGACCTGAGGCCGATCGTCGGCTACGTCCACACCGGAATCGAGAAGTCCTGCGAGTCGATGGCCTTCTGGAAGGTGATCCCCTTCGTCGAGCGGATGGATTACCTCTCCTACTTCTTCAACTCCGAGGCCTACTGTGGGGCGGTCGAGAAGCTGATCGGGCTGGAGGTTCCGCGCCGCGCCCAGTACCTGAGGGTCCTCCACATGGAGCTGAACCGGCTCCACTCACATCTGGTCTGGCTCGGGACCACTGCCCTCGACGTCGGGGCGATGAGTGTCTACTTCTACTGCTTCCGCGACCGTGACCGGGTGCTCGACATGTTCGAGATGTCGGCCGGCCAGAGGATGCACACCCGCTACTTCCAGGTCGGCGGGGTGGCCGAGGACATTCCAGAGGGCTGGGAGGCGAAGGCCCGGGAGCTGATCGATGTGATCAAGAGGGGGCTCTCGCAGTACGAGTCGCTGCTCGATCGCAACGAGATCTTCCTGATGCGGACCAAGAACATCGGGGTGGTGGACCGGGAACGACTGCTCGAGCTCGGTGTGACCGGGCCGCTTCTCCGGGCTGCGGGTGATCCCTGGGACCTCCGCAAGGAGGCCGGTTACCTGGTCTACGACGAGCTCGATTTCGACATCCCCGTAGGCACGGTCGGCGATGGGTACGACCGGTACCGGGTCCGTCTGGCAGAGATGCGGGAGTCGCTGAAGATCATCGAGCAGTGCCTCGACGGCCTGCCCGATGGCCCCTGGATCGCCGACGACCGCAAGTACGTCCTGCCGCCCCGCTCCGAGCTCTCGACCTCGATGGAGTCGCTGATCCACCACTTCAAACTGGTGACCGAGGGATTCCGGGTCGATCCGGGCGAGGTCTACTACCCGATCGAGTCGCCCCGTGGCGAGCTCGGCTGCTTCGTCGTCGCCGACGGCTCGGCGAAGCCGGTCCGGGTCCATTTCCGTGACCCCTCGTTCGTCAACCTCCAGTCCCTGCGTGACATGGCGATCGGCGAGTACGTGGCCGACCTGATCCAGACCCTGGCGATGCTCGACCCGATCCTCGGGGGGATCGACCGGTGAGCGCCCCCGATTCGCCGGACTTCCCCGAGATCCCGGTCGGCGGCTTCGTCGGCGAGGGTCTGCCCGAGGATCCGGCCAACACGACCGGGCGCAAACCGCTCGGGAACCCGGCGGAGGTGCCGGAGCTCTCGGAGGTCGACTGCCCGCCCGAGCTCCAGAAAGAGATCGAGAACGCGATGTCCAGGTACCCCGAGAAGAACTCGGCTTCGATCCCGGCACTCTGGGCCGTACAGCGGCTCTATGGATGGTGCTCCCCGGAGGGTGTCCGCCAGGCGGCCGCGGTGATGGGGGTCACCCCGGCCTACCTCGAGTCGGTTGCAAGTTTCTACGACCTCTTCTTCCTCGAGCCCACCGGCCGGCACCGGGTCCGGGTCTGCACCAACATCTCCTGCTGGATGAGGGGCGGAGACCGACTGCTCGGGGCATTCGCCGAGGCGACCGGCTGCGACCCGGGGAAGGCGTCCCACGGTGGCACCGTCTCCGACGACGGAGAGTTCTTCGTCACCGGGTCCGAGTGCCTGGGAGCCTGCGACCTGGCCCCGATGGCCTCGATCGACGAGCGCTACTACGGCCCCCTGACCGAGGACGATGCCGCGGCGATCGTCAGGGAGCTCCGCGATGGCGCTGAGCTCGAGCCCGAGCTCGCCCTTGCCTCCCGGGGCCTGGCCGGAGGAGCCGACCCGACCGACGACCCCAGGGTCGACTCCCTGAAGGGGCCGAACCGATGAACTTCGAGATCCAGGAGACCCGAATCCTTCTCCGCCATGCGGAGGACCCGAAGTTGGCGACGATCGAGGGCTACCGCTCCTACGGCGGCTACGAGACCCTCCAGCGGGCGCTGAAGGACATGGAGCCCGACGAGATCGTCAACGAACTCGAGGAGTCGGGCCTCCGGGGCAGGGGCGGCGCCGGTTTCTCGATGGGCAAGAAGGTCTCGTTCCTGCCGCGGGGCGAGCAGACGAAGTACCTCTGCTGCAACGCCGACGAGTCGGAGCCCGGCGCCTTCAAGGATCGCGAGCTGATGCAGCGGAACCCCCACCAGCTGATCGAGGGGATCGCGATCGCAAGCTACGCCGCCGGGGCCGGCCATGCCTTCATCTTCATTCGGGGCGAGTACGAGGCCCAGGCAGACGTCCTCGACCGGGCGATCGCCGAGGCCTACGACGCCGGATTCCTCGGAGAGGACATCCTCGGCTCGGGCTTCGACCTCGAGCTCGTCGTCTACCGGGGCGCCGGTGCCTACATCTGCGGCGAGGAGACGGCCCTGCTCGACGCACTCGAGGGCAAGCGGGGAAACCCGAGGCTGAAGCCACCCTTCCCCGCCGTGCAGGGGCTCTACGGCCAGCCGACCCTGATCAACAACGTCGAGACGCTCAGCAACGTCAGCCACATCGTCGCCAATGGGGCCGAGTGGTTCCGGAGCTTCGGCACCGAGCAGTCGCCCGGGACCAAGGTCGTCTCGGTCTCGGGTCGGGTCCGGAGGCCCGGCAACTACGAGGTCCAGCTGGGCGTCCCGACCGGTGGCCTGGTGATGGACCTGGCGGGCGGTCCACCGGGTGACCACAAGGTCAAGGCCTTCTACCCCGGGGGCTCTTCCTCACCGGTCCTGACCCCGGAAGGACTCGACCTCCCCTATTCCTTCGAGGCGATGGCCGAAGCGGGATCGATGCTCGGCTCGGGTTCGATCATCGTCGCCGACGACACCGTTTCGATCCCGCACATGGCGCTCCGAACTGCCCGCTTCTACCACCACGAGTCCTGCGGGAAGTGCACCCCCTGCCGGGAGGGCACCAACTGGACCGTGAAGATGCTGGAGCGCGTGGTCCGCGGTGAGGCGACCCCGATGGAGCTCGACATCATCACCTCGGTGCAGGACAACATCGTCGGCCACTGCCTCTGTGTCCTCGGTGACTCGATGGCGATGCCGGTCAGCGCGATGGTCCGCAGGTTCAGGGACGAGTTCGAACAGGTGATCGCCGAGGCCGCGCTCGAGTCGGTCCCGGTCACCGGCGGCAACGGCAACGGAGCACCGACCGAGGTCCCGGCGCTGGCCGAGATGCTCGAACGCGACCCCCTCCAGGGTAGGCCCGTGCCGGCCGGCGAACAGCGGGTAGGGGCGGAGGGCGACGATGCCTAGGACCCAGCCCAACCGGGTCACCCTGACGATCGACGGTCGCGAGATCGAAGCAGACGAGGGCACGATGCTGGTCGACGCGGCCCGCGAGGGCGATGTCGAGATCCCGGTCTTCTGTTACGAGCCCAAGCTCGGCGAGCCGGTCGGGGCCTGCCGGATGTGCCTGGTCGAGATCGAAGGGATCCCGAAGCTCCAGACCTCCTGCTCGACCCCGGTTCGTGACGGGATGGTCGTCCACACCCGGACCGACCAGGTCAAGGAGGCCCAGGAATCGGTGGTCGAGTTCCTCCTGGTCAACCACCCGCTGGACTGTCCGGTCTGCGACAAGGGAGGCGAGTGCCCGCTCCAGGACATCTCGATGGGATGGGGCCCGGACCGAAACCGGATGGTCGACCAGAAGCGGCACTTCGAGAAGCCGGTGCCGCTCTCGCCACTGGTCGCGATCGACCGCGAGCGGTGCATCCTCTGTTACCGGTGCGTCCGGTTCAGCCAGGAGGTCTCGGAGGACGAGCAGCTCCAGCTGCTCGAACGCGGGGATGCCACCTTCGTGGGGACCTTCGACGACCGGCCGTACATCGCACCCTTCCAGGGGAACATCACCGAGCTCTGCCCGGTCGGGGCGCTCACCTCCTACACCTATCGTTTCCGGGCCCGGCCCTGGGACATCGAGCAGGGCGGTTCGGTCTGCACCCTCTGCCCGAGCCAGTGCAACGTCAGCTTTACGGTGCGGGACGAGGAGGTCGCCCGGGTCCTCGCCCGTGACAACCCCGAAGTCGACGACGGCTGGCTCTGCGACAAGGGCCGCTACGCCTTCCAGGCGATGTATGCCGACGACCGGGTACTCGGACCGGAGGTCACCTCCGACGGCCACTCGACCCCAGCCTCCTGGCAGGAGGCCGAGGAGACGGCGGCCGAAGGTCTCGCGAGCGCCGGTTCGAGGACGGCCATCCTGGTCGGCGATGCATCGAATGAAGAGGGCTACCTCCTCCAGCGCATCCTCCGCCAGGCACTCGGCTCGGGGGACATCGATTCCCGGCGTGGGCCAGGTGTCGATGGCGACGCGGCCCTGAAGCTGGCCGACCCGGCAATCACCGCGCAGACGTCCGACATCGACACGGCAGACCTCGTGATCGTGGTCGGTACCGACCCGATCCAGTCGGCCCCTTCGTTCGACCTGCGGGTCAGGAAGGCGGTCCGGCGAAACGGAACGGCCCTGGCCGTGGCGACCGACCGCCCCGGCGCACTCGAGGGAGGGGCGACCGAGGTCGACCGGTTCCACCCAGGGGGGGCCGCGGCATTTCTGGAAGAGCTCGCTGGAAAGGTCAAGCGCGGCCGAGCGAAGACCGGCCTGGCCGGGCTGATCGCGGACTCCGAGCAGACGGTGATCGTCTGGGGCGAGCGAATCGTCCAGGGCGCGGGTGGTAGAGCCGCCGTCGAAGCGCTGGTCGACCTGTCCGAGGCTGCCGGGCTGGCCGACCAGGAAGGCTCCGGACTGATCGGGATACCCGAGACAGCCAACGGTCGTGGACTGCGTGAGGTCGGCTGCCTGCCAGATGCAGGTCCGGGCCTCTCACCGACTGGACCTGGCCGCGATGCCGGGGCGATCAGGGAGGGCCTCGAGTCGGGCGAGCTGGAGGCAGTCGTCCTGTTCGGGGTCGACCCGATCCGGGACCTGCCGGATCCCGAAGGATGGCGAAGGGCACTCGAGGCGGCCGGTCACGTAGTCGCCTTCTCGCTCGCCCGTAACGAGTCGACCGAGTTCGCCGACGTACTCCTGCCGCTCGAGAGCCACGCCGAGAAGGACGGGACGGTTACCCACCCCGATGGCCGGATCCAGCGGGTCCGTCCGTCGGCCCGGCGCCCGGGTGAGGTCCGCCCGGTCTGGCAGGTACTGACCGAACTTGCGGCGATGCTCGGATCCAGCACCGGGATCACTTCGACTCCCGAGGCGCTCGAGGCCGTCGCCTCGGCAGTTCCCTTCTACGCGGGCCTGACCGACTCCGAGATCGGCGGCCGTGGCGTCCGCTGGCAGGAGCGTCCCGCCGCCAGCGACCTGGGCAGCCCATCCCCGGACCTCACCCTCTACGCCACTGCCCCCGGCCCATTCTCCCCACTGGGCTCTGGAGCAGCGGGATCAGAGGCCGATGACCTGCCTGGCTCTTTTGAGGGAGGGGGATCGGGGGTCGACGACGCAGGCGTAGTCCCGCCGGAGGAGTCGACCTCTTCTCCCCCGACCCCAACCAACGGCCAACTGCTTCTCGGCACCTACCCCAACCTCTGGGCCGACCAGGTGGTCGAGTCGAGCCCCGCCCTCCGCTTCCTGGTCCCGGCCCAGCGCCTGGAGGTCTCCGGCCCCGACGCGACCCGCCTCGGCCTCTCGACCGGCGACGAGGTCTCGGTCCGTTCCGGCGAGGAGTCGGTCAACGCCCGGGTCGCCGTCCGGGCGGCGATGCCCGAGGGGGCCTGCTTCCTGATCGAGGGCACTCCGGCCGACAACGGGAACAGGGTTGCGGGCGAGGACGGCGGACCCACCCTGGTCGAGATCGGGCCACCCGAGGTGCGGCTCGAGCTGGTCACGGCAGGCGGGGGACCCGAGGGGGACGAGGCGGCGTGATCCCGGCCCTGCCGATCGCCGACACGAACTTCGTCGATGCGACCTGGATCCTGATCCTCAAGTCGTTGGTGATCTTCATCGTGATCCTCAGCGTCGTCCCGGTCGTGCTCCTGGCCGAACGCAAACTGCTCGGCCGATTCCAGAACCGGTACGGCCCCAACCGGGTCGGGCCGTACGGGGCCCTCCAGCCGCTCGCCGACGTCGGCAAGCTCCTCTCGAAGCAGGGCTTCCGCCCGACCGGGGCGGTGCCGGGCCTCTACGAGGTCGCCCCGGCCCTGACCATCCTGGCCGCGGTGCTGACCCTGGCGATCCTCCCCTTCGGTGACGTGCAGGGCGGGGTCGGGCTCTACGGGATCGACGTCCCGATCGGGATCCTCTACTTCTTCGCCTTCGGGGCACTCGCCTTCTACGGCCTCCTGCTGGGCGGCTGGGCCTCTGGTTCGAAGTACAGCTTCCTCGGGGCGATGCGCTCGGCGGCCCAGCTGATCTCCTACGAGATGGCGATGGGTCTCTCGCTGCTCGGGGTCGTACTGATGGCCGGCTCGCTCTCGCTGGTCGAGATCGTCAAGGCGCAGGGCGAGATCTGGTTCATCGTCCCCCAGATCGTCGGGTTCCTGATCTTCATGGTCGCCGGTTTCGCCGAGACCAACCGGGCCCCGTTCGACCTCCCCGAGGCCGACGCCGAGCTGGTCGCCGGTTACTCGACCGAGTACGGGGGGATGCGGTTCGGTTCGTACTTCTTCGCCGAGTACATGGAGATCCTGATCATCTCGGGGATCGCCTCGACGATGTTCCTCGGGGGCTGGATGGGCCCCGGGCCGTCCTGGCTCGACCCGATCTGGATGCTGGCCAAGATGCTCGCGATCACCTTCATCTTCATCTGGATCCGGGCCACCCTGCCCCGGTTCCGTTACGACCAGCTGATGAGCTTCGGCTGGAAGGTGCTGATCCCCCTGGCCACTCTGAACGTGCTGGTGACGGCCGTCCTGGTGGTGGTCTGGTGAGCGTCCGGCCGGAGGAGATCACGGTCGTCCCCCGCGGTCCGGAACCCGGGGGCAAGGGCGGTGCCTACCGGGCCTTCGGCGAGACCCTCCGGGGCCTGAGGACGACGATGTCCCAGATGTTCACCAAGCCGGTGACGATCCAGTACCCGGAGGAGAAGACCCCGGTCTATCCGCGCTTCAGGGGCCGTCATCGGCTCCACCGGTTCGAGGACACCGGCCTCGAGAAGTGCGTCGGCTGCTCGCTCTGCGCGGCGGCCTGTCCGGCCCAGTGCATCCGGGTGGTCGCCGCCGAGAACGATCCGGAGAACCGGGTTTCGGCCGGCGAGCGTTACGCCGCGGTCTACGAGATCAACCTGGCCCGCTGCATCTTCTGCGGCTACTGCGAGCTCGCCTGCCCGTTCGATGCGATCACGATGGGGCACGACTACGAGATGGCCGACTACAACCGGTCGGACCTGATCTTCACCAAGGAGATGCTGCTCGCCGAGCCGATCGAGCGGGCACCGCTGAGGCGCGAGGGCGAGTAGTGGTCGAGATCGCCTTCTTCGCCGGTGCGGCGGGCGCGATCGGGGGCGCCCTGGCGGTCGTACTCCTGAAGAACCCCTTCTACAGCGTGCTCGCCCTGGTCGTGCACCTGGTCTTCCTCGCCGGGATCTTCCTGCTCCTGAGGGCGCAGTTCCTGGCTGCGGCCCAGATCGTGGTTTACGCCGGGGCGGTGATGGTGATCTACGTGTTCGTCGCCGCCTACGTAGGGGGGATCGAGGAGCCGGCCTTCGATGGCCATCCGCGGCTTCGGATCTTCGGCCCGATCGTCGCGGCCGCCCTGTTCATCGAGATCTCGATTGCGGTGGCCGGATCGGCCCTGGTCGGAATCGGTACCGAGGGCCCGCAGGACATCCCCGATGACTTCGGCACCCCGGCGGCAGTCGGCCGGATGCTCCTCGACGACTTCCTGATCGCCTTTGAAGCGGCCTCGATATTGCTCTTGCTCGCCGCCGTGGCGGCGATAGTCCTGGCCGGTCGACGGGGATCCCAGACCCAGGAGGGCACTTAGGGGCGATGTCGATCGAGTGGTACCTCGTCCTCGCTGCCCTGCTCTTCGCGATCGGGGCAGGCGGAATCCTCGTCCGCAGGAACCCGGTGGTGATCCTCCTCTGTCTCGAACTGATGCTGAGCGCAGGGGCACTGGCGATCCTCTCCTTCAGCCGGATGCTCGGCGACGGTGACGGCCAGGTCTTCGTCCTGATCGTCCTGGTCGTGGCCGCCTGCGAGGTCGTGGTCGGTCTGGGGCTTGTCGTGGCGATGTTCCGGCGCCGGATACCACTGGACGTGGACGAGACCACGGAGCTCCGCGGATGACCACAGCTTTGTGGGCGTGGCTCGTCCTGCTCTTCCCCCTGCTCGGCTCGATGGTCATCGCCTTCGGCTTCCGCAAGCTCCCGGACCGGACGGCCGGGATCATCGGTTCGACCGCGATCGGCCTCGCCTTCATCGCCGGTATCGGCACCCTGCTCGGCCTGCTCTCGGAACCGAGCGAGTCCCGCCACGTTGCCTCGTCGCTCTGGGAGTACGCCGGAGTGGGGGACCTCCGGGTCGACCTGGGGATCTTCGTCGACCCGCTGGCCGTGTTCATGGTCCTGGTGGTCACCGGAGTTTCCTTCCTGATCCACGTCTACTCGACCGCCTACATGGAGTCGGACCAGGGATACAGCCGGTTCTTCTCCTACCTCAACTTCTTCGTCTTCTCGATGCTCCTGCTCGTCCTGGCCGGCAACTTCGTTCTCCTGATCGTCGGCTGGGCCTTCGTCGGCTTTGCCTCGTACGCCCTGATCAGCTTCTGGTACCGGAGGACCACGGCCACCGCGGCCGGGATGAAGGCATTCGTGATCAACGTGGTCGGCGACATCGGGCTCGTGCTTGCGGCGATCCTGATCTTCCGGGAGCTTGGCGTTCTCGACTACGAGGCCGTCTTCGATGCCGCGCCAAAGGTGTTCTCGACCGACCAGTGGACGGTCGTCGCGATCTGCCTGCTGCTCCTGGTCGGGGCGTTCGCCAAGTCGGCCCAGTTGCCATTCCATACCTGGCTGGCCGATGCGATGGAGGGTCCGACGCCGGTCTCCTCCCTCATCCACGCCGCCACCATGGTCACTGCCGGTGTCTACCTCGTCGCCCGCACCTGGCCCCTCTTCGAGCTCGCCCCGGCAGCGGCCAACGTGGCGGCGATCGTCGGGGTGGTGACCCTGCTGGTCGCCGGGACGATCGCCCTCGTCGTCACCGACCTGAAGCGGATCATCGCCTACTCGACGATGAGCCAGATCGGCTACATGTTCCTCGCGGTCGGGATCGGTGCCTACTCGGCCGGGATGTTCCACCTGATGACCCACGCCTTCTTCAAGGCGCTCCTCTTCATGGCGGCCGGATCGATCATCGCGGTGATGGCCAACAACCAGAACATCGATCGGATGAGGGGGCTGGGCAAGGCACTCCCGTCCACCGCGGCGATGCTGGTGATCGGCTCGCTGGCTCTGTCTGGGTTCCCGTTCACCTCGGGCTGGTTCTCAAAGGACGAGATCCTCGACTTCGCCCTCTACCGGGGCGGCTGGTACACGATCCTCGCGATCGCCGGCTACGTAGGGGCGTTCATGACCGCCCTCTACGCCTTCCGGATCGTCTTCCGGATCCTGCCGGGCAAACCATGCCCCGAGGCAGAGGAGCTGATCGAGACCGGCCACGTGGCCCACGGCGAACCGGTCAATCCCGCCAACGGCCAGCCAGAGGACTACGAGGTCGGCTACCCCGGAAAAGAGCACCACATCGCCGAGCAGTCCCCGGGTATGCGGTTCGGGATGCTGCCCCTCGGGGTGCTCGCCCTGATCGCCGGCTTCCTCCAGGTGCCGGGGGTGACCGAGGTGGTGACCAAGTTCCTCGAGCCGACATTCGAGGGCTCGACCCTGGCCGCGATCCACCCTCCGGTGAGCAAGGCCTGGCTCGGACTCCTGAACGGCGGCGTGATCGCCGTGGTCGGGATCGCCTTCGCCTGGGTCTTCTGGGTCAGGCGTCCGGCGAT
>CAITDZ010000191.1 GCA_903891285.1 uncultured Solirubrobacterales bacterium | reverse complement strand
GACGAGGTCGCCCCGGGTGGCTGAGGAAGAACCAGCAGGCGAGGATCCGGCCGCCCGGATGCGGGCCGGCTACGCCAGGGCCGAGGAGAAGAACCAGCGGGCACGAGAAGCCCTCGCCCCTCTGGACAAGGGAGAACGACCAACCGTGATCACGATCGGGGCCGTCTTCTGCGCGGTGATGGCGGCGATCGCCTGGAGCTCGGCCGGGGTCGCCCTGCTGACCGGCGCTGAAGTGAACGGGGTCAGGCCCAACCTCGCCCAACTCGCCCTGACGGGGCTGATCACCACCGCGCTCGCCTGGGGCCTCTGGAACGCCCGGTACTGGGCCGCACTCGGTTTCCAGGTCCTGCTGCTGCTCCTGCTGCTCGCCGGCGTCGCCGGGCTGGTCCTTGCCGGGACGCTCCTGCAGGCGGTCAGCACGGTCGTCCTGCTGACGGGGCTCGGGGCGATGTTCTGGTTCATGGTCAAGGCGATGGCCCGGATCCAGATGCCCGAACCGGAGTCCGGCGACGGTCCCGACCGATAGGTGTCAACCGGGATCGGCAGGGGCTGACCGCCCCGCCCGAGGCCGGACGGGCGGCTCTCCCTCTCCGGTAGGCTCGCCCCGGAATGGCGGATGACGAATTCGACCTGATCGTCGTTGGAGGCGGACCCGGTGGCTACGTGGCCGCGATCCGGGCTGCCCAGCTCGGTTCGAAGACAGCGTTGGTCGAGCGGGACAAGGTCGGCGGGAGGTGCCTGAACTACGCCTGTATCCCGGCCAAAACGATGCTCCACACCGCGGAGGTACTCGACGAGGCGAAGAACGGCGCCCACCTCGGGGTGAAGACGGAGGGGGTAGAGCTCGACTGGAAGGCGCTCTCGGACAGGCGAGCCGAGGTCTCGGCGGGCCTCGAGTCCGGCATCGGGATGCTGTTCAAGAAGAACGGGATCACGGTGATCGAAGGCGAGGCCTCGCTGACCCCCGAGGGCGACGTCGAAGTCGATGGAAAGACTTACCCCGCCCGCAAAGTACTCCTGGCTACCGGTTCGATCGCGATGCCGATCCCGGGCACCGAGTTCTCCGACCGGGTGGTCGATACCTGGGGTGGCTGGTCGCTCCCCGAGCAACCGGCGAAGATCGCGGTCGCCGGCGCCGGAGCGTCCGGAGCAGAGATAGCCTCGGCCTACATCCGCTTCGGCACCGACGTGATCCTGGTCGAGATGCTCGACCACGTGCTCCCCACCGACGACCCGGACGTGGCAAGGGTGGTCGAACGAACATTCAAGAAGCAGGGGGTCGAGATCTCGACCGGGACCCCGGTCGAGGACGTGAAGTCAGGCAAGGACTCGGTCAGCCTCAAGTACGGGGATTCGACCGCCGAGGTGGACTACTTGGTGGTCGCCGGTGGCCGCCGGCCGGACATCGATCCCCTCGGCCTGGAGGCGGCCGGGGTCGACCTCGACGAAGCCGGCAAGGTGAAGGTAGGGCCGGACCAGCTGACCTCCAACCCGAAGGTGTACGCGGTCGGGGACCTGACCCCGGGCCCGGCCCTCGCCCACAAGGCGATGGAGGAGGGCATCGTCGCTGCAGAGGCCGCCGCCGGCCAGCCGATCCACCCGGTCGACATGGACCTGATCCCATCCGGAACCTTCTGCCACCCACAGGTGGCGAGCGTCGGGCTTACCGAGGCCGAGGCGAAAGAGCAGGGTCTCGAGCCGAAGACCGCCAAGTTCAAGCTGGGTGGAGTCGGGGCAGGATCCGTCTACGAGGATCGAGACGGGATCGTCAAGCTGGTGGTCGATCCGGAGTACGGCGAGATCGTCGGTGCCCAGGTGGTCGGCAACCGGGCCTGCGACATGATTCCCGAGCTCGTTGCCGTGATGGCGCTCGAGGGCGGCTACCAGGAGCTCGCCCGGATGACCCACCCCCACCCGACGATCTCCGAGGCGGTGCTGGACGCCGCCCGGGCAGTCGACGGCTGGGCGACCCACGCCTGACCCAGGACCCACCTGGAAACCGGGAGCCGGACGCGAGCCCCAGGCGCCGCGGACAGGCCACGGCCTCTCGCTAAGGTGGCCGGGGATGGCAGAAGGAACTCAAATCCCGGATCGCGAGACCTCTCTCGACCTGCTCGGGCGGATGATGCTGATCCGCCGTTTCGAGGAGGAGGCGGGTCGCCAGTACCAGCGGGCCAAGGCCGGGGGGTTTCTCCACCTGGCGATCGGCGAGGAAGCGACGATCGTCGGGACGGCGGCGGCGATGCGGCCGGGCGACTACCTGGTCGGGACCTACCGGACGCACGGCCACGCGATCGCCCGCGGGACCCCTCCGAGCAAGGTGATGGCCGAGATCTTCGGCCGGGTCGACGGGACCAGTGGCGGCCGCGGAGGTTCGATGCACGTCTTCGACGCAGGAAACCGGTTCATGGGGGGCTACGGGATCGTCGGCGGGAACATCCCGATCGCGGCCGGGTTCGCCTTCGCCACCCGCTACCGCGAGGGCGACGACGTCACCGTCTGCATGTTCGGAGACGGGGCGGTCAACTCGGGGAACTTCGGAGAGACGATGAACATGGCGGCCCTCTGGGACCTGCCGATCGTCTTCCTGGTCGAGAACAACTTCTACGGGATGGGGACTGCCCTCGAGCGCCACTCGGCCGAGGTCCGGCTGGCAAGGAGGGCCGAGGGCTACGGGATAGAGGGCGAGAGCGTCGACGGGATGGATGTGCTGGCGGTCGAGGAGTGCGTCTCCCGCCACATCGAGGCGGTCAGGGCCGGCGGCGAGCCGACCCTGGTCGAGGCCTCCACCTACCGCTACCGCGGGCACTCGGCCGCCGATCCCGAGGTCTACCGCGAGAAGAGCGAGGTCGAAGAGTGGCGGAAGAAGGACCCGATCGATCGCTTCGTCCAGACCTGCCTCGAGGACGGCGTCCTGGCCGAAGAAGACATTACGACCCTCCGGCAGGAGGCCGAGCGGGAGGTCCTCGCCGCAGTCGAGTTCGCCGATGCCTCCCCCGAGCCCCCGCTCGATTCGCTCTACGACGACCTTTACGTCCTCGGAGAGAACACCGGGTGGTACGCGATCGACGAACGCTCGCCCGAACCCCACCGGGGAGAGTCCCCGGACGGGGCGACCGATCTCTCCCGCAGGCTGGCCGAAGAAGGCGCAAACCGCGAGGTCGATCGCGACGAACACGCCCGAACGGGAATCAAGCGATGAGCGAAGGGATCCGATTCCGCGAGGCCCTCGGCGATGCGATGGCCGAAGAGATGAGGCGTGACCCGGACGTCTTCGTGATCGGCGAGGACGTCGCCGTCTTCCAGGGATCGTTCAAGGTGACCGAGGGCCTGCTCGAGGAGTTCGGCGAGCGCCGGGTGGTCGACTCCCCGATCTCGGAGAACTCGCTGGTCGGCCTCGGGGTCGGCGCCGCGATGGCGGGCCT
>CAITDZ010000190.1 GCA_903891285.1 uncultured Solirubrobacterales bacterium | reverse complement strand
CGGGGCCCCTCGTTTCGTTCGGGGTGAAAGCCGTCACCCTGCCGGGGGCGGGACGATCGTCATCGTCCGGGTCGAGGTGAAGAACTCCCTCGCCGCCCTCCCCTGCTCACGCGGTCCGAAGCTCGACTCGCCTTCGCCTCCGAACGGCGCATAGAAGTCCACCCCGGGGGTCGGGGCGTTAACCCTCTGGAGTCCGCACTCCATTCGGGCCGCGAACTCGACCCCCCGGGTCAGGTCCTGGGTGTGGACCGCGCCGACCAGGCCGTACCGGGTCGCGTTCGCCACTTCGAGGGCCGAGTCGGCGTCGGCGGCCTCGAGCAGGGTCAGCAGCGGACCGAAGGTCTCCTCCTGGTTGACCGTGGCCGCGGGATCGTCCTGCCGGAGGAGCCGCGGCCCGACGAAGAAGCCGTCCCGGTCCTGCTCAGGCGCCTCGGCGACCGAACCCGCCCCCGAGGACAGCGCACCCTCGACCGCGATCTCGAACTCCTCGACCGCCTCCGGACCGATCAGCGGGCCGACGGTCACCGACTCCTCCGCCGGATCGCCGACCGAAAGACCCGAGATCCGCTCGGCAAGCCTTTGCTCCATCTCGGCGAAGACCTCGGAGACGACGATCGCGCGCCGCGTTGCGGTGCACTTCTGCCCGGCGAACCCCATCGCGCCAGAGACGATCGCCCCGGCGGCCTGGTCGAGGTCGGCATCGGCGAGGACCACGGCCGGGTTCTGGCCACCCATCTCGGCCTGGGCCGGGGCACCCCTCCTTGCCATTCGTCCGGCCACCTCGAGTCCGACCGCGGTGGAGCCGGTGAAGGTGACGCCGGCGATCCGGCGGTCGTCGAGCATCTCGCCGGCGGTCGCCCCCGAGACCGGCAGCAGCGCGAGCACGCCGGGCGGCAAGGCCTGCTCGACGCACTCTTGGAGGAGCGTGGCCGTCCCGATCGCCTGCCCGGCCGGCTTCAGCAGGACCGCGTTTCCGTAGGCGAGTGCCGGTGCCGCCTTCCACACCGGGATCGCGAGGGGAAAGTTCCAGGGACAGATCGCCATCACGACCCCGAGCGGGACTCGCCTGACGACGATCCTCGACCCCGGGACCGACCCCTGGAGGGTCTCGCCGTCCGGGTCCAGCGGTACCTGCGAGTAGAAGCGGAGGATCGCGATCGCCCGGTCCACCTCGCCCCTCGCTTCGACTACCGGCTTGCCGACTTCGCGGACCATCATCTCGACGAACTCGCCATGACGGGATGCGATCCCGTCGGCCAGGGAGGCGAGCGACGAGGATCGGAGGATCGGATCGCCGGCCCAGGCCCCTCGCGAGTCCTCGGCCGCATCGACCAGCGGAGAGGCGGCGGCGAGGTCGAGGCCCGGCAGGGTCGCGACGACCTCGGAGGGCCTGGCCGGATTGACGCTCTCGATCGTCATCGGGTCCGTTCCGTTCAGCCTTCGAGCCGGCCGGGAACGAGTCCCTCCCAGCCCAGGTCGAGGGTCGAGTCGCGACCGCTCTCCTGTTCGAGCAGGAGGGCCGCGGTGTGGACGAGGTGCTCCTTCATCGCCCGGGCGGCTCCGTCGGGGTCGCCGGCTTCCAGGGCGGCCAGGACCTCGCGGTGCTCGACCACGATCTCTTCCAGCGAACGGGTCCGATCGGCAGTCGAGACCCCCCGGGTGAGGATCAGGTCTCTCAGCGAATCCACGAACGCGGCGAGGCGGGAGTTACCGGAGGCCCTGTTGATCCTCTCGTGGAACCGCCGGTCGTGTTCCATCTGGGCCGGCTCGTCGCCGTTGGCCGCAGCCGCCTCCATCGCCGCCAGTTCCTCCCGGAGACCGGCGAGGGTCTCGTCGTCCATCTGGGAAGCCGCCTTCCAGGTCGCCGGGACCTCGAGCAGGATCCGGAGCACCAGGATCTCCTCCAGGTCGTGGTCGGAGGTCTCGAGGATCCTGACGCCCCGGTTTCGTTCGAACTCGACCATTCCCGCCCCGGCCAGGTCGATCAAGGCCTCGCGGACCGGAGTTCGCGAGACCTTGAACACGTCGGCCAGGGACTGGACGGAGTGGAGCGACCCGGGGGCCAGCTCACCGTCGATGATCGCCCGACGGATCGACTCCCGGACCTGATCGGTGATGCTCGTCTCGGGCCTTATCTCGGTGAGGGCGGCCATCCGCCCGGGGCCTCCCGCCGCCGACATCAGGCCCCGACCCCGTCGGAGAGCTCGGCGAGCGCGACCCTCCGACCCTGCTCGGCCGAGAGATACGCCGCCTCGATCAAGGCCACGGCATCCCGGCCTGCGGCAGCGTCGACCTCGGGATCCTCTCCACGCGAGAAGGAGGTGAGGATCGAGCCGACCGAATCGATCACCGAGCGGTCCCAGGACCCGACTGCCTCCTGGTCGAGCCACTCGCCACCGATCCGTGCGCGAAGCTGTACGTCCCCCTCGAGGTCACCCTCGAAGAAGGCCTCGCACCCGAGCACCTCGGCCATTCCTTCGCTCGCCTGGACTTCGATCCGGTCGTCGAACACGCCTTGCGGCCCATGGTAGGAGCCCTGGACGACGCCCTTCGCCCCGCCCTCGAACTCGAGCAGCAGGGAGAAGGAATCCTCGG
>CAITDZ010000189.1 GCA_903891285.1 uncultured Solirubrobacterales bacterium | reverse complement strand
GCCTCCGGCAACCGCCCAGGCCCAGGCCCGGCCGACCATCACCGCCTTCGCCCCGAGCGAGAGCATCTTGACCACGTCGAGCCCGGTCCTCACCCCACCGTCGGCCAGGACCTCGATCCGGTCGCCGACCGCCTCGGCAACCTTCGGCAGCGCCATCGCAGTCGAGGGGACCGAGTCGAGCTGGCGCCCACCGTGGTTGGAGACGACTACCCCGTCGGCTCCGGCGTCGGCGGCCCGACGGGCATCCTCCGGATCGAGGATCCCCTTGATCACCAGCGGTCCATCCCAGTGCTCGCGAACCCAGGCGACGTCCTCCCAGGTGACCGACGGGTCGAACTGGGAATCGACCCATGCCTTGAAGTCCTCGGGACTCCTCGCCCCGGGCACGGCCTCCTCGAGGTTGCCGAAGGTGAGCGGCTTGCCCTTAATCCCGACCCGCCGGATCCAGCCGGGGTGCCCGAGGATGTCGAGAGCGCGACGAGCCTTTGCAAAGGCCGAATGTCCCTCGCCGACCATCGCATTCCTGGTGTCGCGGTGCCTGGCACCGACCACCGCCAGGTCGACCGTCAGGACCAGGACGGGGGAGCCGACCTCCCTCGCCCTGCTGATCAGCTGCTCGGCGTAAGCCCGGTCGCGCATCACGTAGAGCTGGAACCAGGGCGGGCCGGCCGCCTCGGCCACCTCCTCGATCCCACAGATCGAAACCGTGGATTCGACGAACGGAACACCGGCCGCTGCCGCTGCCTTCGCGGCCTGCACCTCTGCCCGTGTCGCGAACATCCCGGCCAGGCCCACCGGACCAAGGACGACCGGCATCGAGAGCGACTCGCCGAGCACCTCGCACGACGGTTCCCGGACCGAGACGTCCCTCATCACGACCTGGTTGAGCAGGACCTCCCCCAGGTCGGCGACGTTGGCCCGCATCGTCTGCTCCTCGTAGGCGCCACCGTCGATGTAGTCGAACATCTGCCGGGGCAGCTTCCGCCTCGCCCGCTCGCGCCAGTCGAGCACGGTCGCCGGGGTCAGGTCGAGCGGCCTGTCGCGATCCCTTGCCACGAGGCGCAAGGTATTACAGCCCGGGCCCTCGCCCCGCCTATTCTTCGAGGACGATGTTCGCCTTCCACCGCTCCCCCCGTCCCGAACCCGATCGGCCCGAAGGGGAAGCTCCCAATGGACTTCCATGGGAATCGGTCTGGGACTACCCCCGCCCACCTGAGCTTCGGCCCGAACCAAGAGAGGTCACGGTCACGCTCGACGGCGAGACGATCGCCCGGAGCGATCGGGCCTTCAAGGTCTGCGAGACGGCGGGCGGGCCTGTGATCTACCTGCCCCTGGAAGATGTCACCCCAGGCGCCCTGGAGCCCTCGGGCGGCGGAGGGTCCTTCTGCGAGTGGAAGGGTTCGGCCACCTACTTCGACGTCATAGCGGGCGATCAACGGATCCCCCAGGCCGCATGGGCCTACCCGGATCCGACCCCGACCTTCCAACCGATCGCCGGCTGGCCTTCCTTCTACCCGGCCCTGGTCGAGTGCCGGCTGGGCGGGGAACTCGTCCGTCCCCAACCCGGCGGCTTCTACGGCGGCTGGATCACCGACGAGATCACCGGCCCTATAAAGGGCGAACCCGGTTCAGAGGGCTGGTAGCGGTTCCCACCGAACGGCCGATTACCTGAGCGCCGAGCTCAGTTCGGCCCGCGGGACAGCCGCTGCTGGATCAGCCGGTCGGAGGTTTGGGCTTGGGTGCCGGCTTGGGCTCCCTTACCTGGACCTTCGAGGAGCGCTTCGCGGAGACCGTCGCCCCCTGGGAGTCCTTGGCGTCGGCGGTCGCCCTGAAGGACTCCGACCCACCAAAGGAAGCCGAGGAACGCAGGGTCACCTTGTAGGAGACCCACTTGCTGGTCCCCAGCGAAGAACGGGTCCAGCAGATCGACTTGCCCTCGGACTTGGCCCCCTTCTGGGCCCCGACCACGAACAGGCTGTCCGGAACCTTCAGGCAAGTCTTGACCGATGTTGCCTTGGCCGCCCTGGCAGACCGCCCGACCGGGGTCGGCTTTCCGGAGCCCTGGTTCGTCGTCCGGACCCCGACCGTGAAGTTCCTGCCTGCCAGGACCGTGTCCGGCCCGCCGATCGTCACCTTCAGCTTCGGCTTGCCTGCGGGGGGCTTGACGGTGGCAAAGGTTGCCGTGACCGCCTTGTCCTCCGACATCGTCACGGTGCAGGTGGACTCCGCCCCTGTACAGGCGCCCGTCCAACCGGTGAAGCTCGACCCGTCCGCAGGCGCTGCAGTGAGGGTTACCGACGAGTCGGCATCGAAGGAGTCGGTGCAGGTGGAACCACAGTCGATCCCGACAGGATCCGAAGTCACGGTGCCGGTGCCATCCCCGCCTTTGGTGACGGTCAGGGTCTTTGGCGGGTTGACCGGCGCACCTTCCTTGAGCACGTACTTGATCGGGATCGTCGTGCTGGCTCCTGGACCGAGGCTCGAGATCTTCTCGACGATGTACATCGCCTCGTCTGCGAGCACCGTGTTGTCGACATCGCTGAAGTATTGGACATCGCTCCCGGCGTAGATGTTTGCCAGGTTCCCCGTGTTGGCGAAGCCACTTGTTTTCCTGAACGCTTTGGCCGTATTCGAGGCGACCTGAAGGGAGATGTAGGTCTCATCCGTCTGGGTCGCGATCACCCTCGCGGTACCCGTTTCCGGCCCATTCGACTTGACCGTATTGAAAGTGGCGAAGGTGTCGGTGACCAGGGTGGGAGGTGAAGTTAGCGGAGCACTCGTACACAGCGGGGGCGGGGGCCGGCCGGTTAGGGGGTCCGTCTTGCAGTTGTCCGGATCGACACCGCGGAGGAAGTAGATGTCGTTGATCGTCGATCCGGTCGCGTTGGTGAGGGTTACGTAAGCGTCCACCAGCCAGGAGTAGGTCGGGACGGAGTAGTCGAACCGGACCTGGATCCCGTCGTAAGGGGCCGTCGCTTCCCAGGTTCCTCCTGGCTTTGTCGCATCGACAGCGGTGAACGACCCAGCGATTCCATTCATCATGTTCGTGTTGAAAGCGGCAGTTCCGGAACCGATTTGGAGCGCCCAGGCCTCGTATGGTGTCCCGGGTACGAAGAAGTCCCCTTGGGAAATCTGTTCACAGGCCGGGTCGTTCCAGTCGCACTCGGTCGGATTTCCCCGGAATCCGAGGATGCCCGAGGTAACCCCGTTGGTGGGGCGTGGGTGGTAGCCGGCGGGTGCGTTGACGGTCGAACCGAAGGAGGCGTTGGCTCGGGACCCGACTTCGACCTTGGTCGTGCCCATGAAGAGGTTGCTGGAGAGGATTTCGGCCGTCGTCGAGGAGGTGGCACTCGCACTCGGCGCGAGGAGCAGGGCGCACGAGGCCGCAGAGACGGCGATGCCGGTGGCGATCCACTTTGCCTGTCGATGTCTTCCCCGCACTAGGCTCCCCAATCCGTGTTACCGATAGCAATCACCGAAACCGGTAACCCTGACGATTGGGGTTTTACCACAGCGAGGAGCGTAAGAGCGATAAAACCCGCGCCTCGCGCCGAAACCCAGGGGTGACCGACCGCTAGGCTCCTCTGGTGGGTCGTTCAAGCGCAGCGAAGCGGGTTCTCGGAGCGCTGGTCATATTCGGCTCGCTCACCCTGGCCCTCCCCGCCGCGGGGACGGCCGCCGATTCCAGAGAACGGCTCGACCGGGCATCGCTTCAGCTCTCCGACATCCCCGCCTACCTGAGCAAGGACCCGAGCCGGGAGTTCTCCTTCGGCAGGGCCCCGGCGACCAATCCGTTCGAGATGTGCGTCGACAAGGACGGGCGCAAGGTATTCGGAACGGCCCCCTCGACCAGGGCAAACGCCGCAATCACACTCGAGCAGACCAAGACCGCGAGTGGGATCGACGCAGTCCGGGTCGTCAGCAGCGACATCTATGCCTACCGCTCCCGCTCTGGGGCGAAGAAGGCCTGGCGGAAGCTGGTCCGGGCCACCTCCCGCTGCGCGGGTAAGGCCGGCAGGAAGGTGGACGTCGCCGGCCAGACCGTCGATGCCGAAGCGGTCCAGAAGGTCCGGCCGCTCGAGAAGGGCACCGGCAAGCGGTGCGGGTTCTCGGTCAGCCAGCGGGTCTCGGTCCGGGCGCCCGGCGAGGACGGTCAGGCACTCAAACTCTTCGTCACCGGCTTCTCGTCCTACCGCTGGGAGGGCCGCTACCTGGTCCGGACCCAGCTCGCCAACGAGAACCCGATATCCCGCTCCAAGGCGAGGCTGAAGCCCCGCTGGCGCAAGTTCGACATCGCCGCCCTGGGGACGATCCTCGGCCGACTGGCCCGCGGCTGATCCCGACCCGGACGCACCGCACACCGGCTCGGCCCGATCGTTCGACCCGCCCGGTCAGAAGGTTCGGGCCCGGCCGCAACGGGACCTGCCCGTAGGGTTTCCCCAACCGAAAGCATGAAACGCCCGATCCTCATACTCGCCACCGCGGCCCTCACCTCCCTCTTCCTGGCCACCCAGGGAGTGGCTGCCGAGCCGGTCCGGGTCGCGGTCGAGACCCCGACCCCCCAGGCGGTCGAAGCCCTGGTCGAGGGGGGACTCGACGTGGCCGATGGCAGCCAGCCCGAGTCCGACGTGATCCTCTGGTCCCGCGAGGACCGGGTCGTCCTCCGGGAGGCTGGCCTTGGGTGGCGAAGGCTGCCCGACCCCGAGCCGCTAGCGAGGAAGGCGATCCCCTCTCTCCCCTCCGGCCGCACGACCTACCGGGTCTGGGAGGACTACGAGATCGAGATGCGGAGGCTCGCCAGGCGTTACCCGTCGCAGGTCCGGCTCCGCTCGATGGGAAGGACGCTGCTCGGCGAGCCGATGCTCGGGCTGGAGATCGCGAGGGACGTCTGGCGGGAGGACGGCCGGCCGGCCTTCGTCCAGTACGGACTCCACCACGCCCGCGAGTGGCCCTCGGGCGAGTGGGGGATCGAGTACGCGATCGAGCTGCTCGAGAACCGGAACCGGTCGCGCTACGCCAGCCTGCTCAGGAACACCCGTCACTTCATCTTCCCCGTGGTCAACGTCGACGGCTTCCAGGCCTCCCGAGGCGCCGGGCCCAGCCCGATCGGGGCACCAGACTCGCCCAACCCCGAACTCGACCCGGGAAGCAACGAATACCGCCGAAAGAACTGCAGGCCGCTCCCGGGCGAGGCCCAGCGACCCTGCAGCGCGCTTAACCCGGAAGGTGGGGTCGACCTGAACCGGAATTACGGCTATTACTTCGGCGGCACCGGTACCGACGACATCCCCTCCAGCAGCCTCTATCGGGGCCCGGCCGGGTTCTCCGAGCCGGAGAGCGAGAACGTCCAACTGTTCACCAGGCAACTCCAGCCGACCGTCGTCCTCTCCCACCACACCTACTCCGAGGAGGGAGTCTGGCTCCGCCAGCCCGGCTTCAACGACCCGGCGATCTTCCCCGGCGACGTCACACCCGACCAGGCCGAGTTCAACGCCCTCGGCGATTCGATGGCCACCGCTACCGGCTGGCTCTCCTGGCGCTCCTTCGAGCTCTACCCCGTCACCGGTGCGACCGACGACTGGAACTATCTGGCCCAGGGAGCGCTCGCCTTCACTAGCGAGGACCGCGGACCCGACTTCCACTCCTACTTCGACCAGATGGTCCGGGCCGAGTGGCCGGGCATGAAGGAGGCGATCCTCCGCGCGGCCGAGGCTTCGACCCGGGAGGGCTCCCGAATCAAGGGGGAGGCGCCGCCCGGCTCGACCATCCGGATCTCCAAGGAGTTCTCGATCCCCGTCTGCCAGGGCTTCACCGAGGCAAACCAATGCATCTCCCCCACCCCGTCAATCCCCGAACGGCTTGCGAGCAGGACGGTCGTACCGGCCTCCGGCGAGTTCTCCTGGCGGGTCAATCCTTCATCGCGCCCGCTAGTCCCCGGGGAGACCTGGACCCTGACCTGCGAGGCACCGGGCGGAAGGGCGATCTCCCGTGAGGTCGCGGTCGCCAGGGGCAGCTCGGTGACGGTCGACCTGAGCGCCTGCCGCCCGGGGGTCGAGGGCCGACCGACTGCCCGCTTCGCCCCGATCGAGCGACCGATCGCCGGACAGAGGACGGTCTTGAGGGCGAACAGCACCGACCCCGACACCCTGATCGTCAGGAACCGGTGGGATCTGGACAACGACGGCGCCTTCGACGATGCCTCCGGCCAGGTCGCGGCCAGGACCTGGCGGAGGCCGGGAACCAGACGGGTCGGACTCAAGTCGACCGACCTCGACGGTCGGGTGGCGATCGAGAGGAAACGGATCCGGGTGGGGGTAAGGCCTTCCGGGCGGCCCTCCCTCTCCTTCCGGATCACCACCTCGTCGGGCGGCTCCAACATCGTCTTCCTGGCCTCCGGACCGCTCGGTACCTACCGCTGGGACCTCGACGGCGACGGCGCCTTCCACGACGGAAGGGGGTCCGAGTTATCCCGGACCTATCGCCGAGCGGGGAACTACCGGATCCGGGTCCGCCTGACCGACACCTTCGGCCGCACCGCGACCAGGGCGATCAGGCTCACGATCGGCTGAGCGCGGGACAGGTTGGGAAGGGGCGTTCCCCCCCGCCGTCCCCCCTTGAACATTCCGTCCCCCTTTATTTGAGGCCCGGTTGCATCCCTGAGTCCCCCACAACCTCCGACCTGGGAGGGTCGCTTTTTCGGACCGATCCGGTCGGCGTTCGAAGCGCCACCCTCCAGCTATCGAAGGAGGTTTTTCGAGGATTGATGTGTTGATGCAATATCATCAACCGATGCGAACCACCCTGGAGATCGATGACGACGTGATCGCCGCAGCGAAGGAGCTCGCCACGATCGAGGGTCGCTCTCTGGGCGCAGTCGTTTCCGACCTTGTCCGCCGGGGCCTAACCCCGACCAAGGTCGATTCTGAGGACGGGATCCCGGTAATCCGGGTCCCGGCCAGCTCGCCCCCGATCACGCCGGAGATGGTGCGACGGGCCCTCGACGAGGATTAGGTCGTTGGCCCTGCTCGACGTGAACGCCCTGGTCGCCCTCGGGTGGGACTCCCACGTCCACCACCGCGCGATCCGGGAGTGGTTTGACGACCAGGCAGGTTCCGGATGGGAGACCTGCCCGATCTCGGAAAGTGGGTTCGTAAGGATCTCCTCCAACCCAAGGGTCCTCCCCCACCGGATCGACGTGCGCTCGGCGATCGGGTTCCTCGGCGAGCTGAGGAAAGTAGGAGACCATCACTTCCTTCCCGATGACGTCTCGGTCACCGACTCCGACTTTCCCGAGATCCACGGATACCGCCAGGTAACCGACACCCACCTGCTCACGCTCGCCCGGCGGAACTCGGTCCCCCTACTCACCTTCGATTCGGCGATCGCAGGGATGGCCGAACCGGGCGAAGTGGTTCTGCTTTCCAGAGGCTGATCCGAGTCTGGGCGAACCCGCTTTCCCCGGGCCGGGCTCAGTACAAGGTCGCCGTGCGCACCGCCCGTTACTGCGGTATTTTCCCGGTTTCTACCGTCTGAAAGCGACGAAAGGAAGGCTCGTCCACGATGTGTACCTCCTTCACGATTGGCGACAAGGACACCGGCGTCATCTACGCCCGGACCTGGGAATTCACTCTCGACCTCGAAACCGAGTTCATGGTGATCCCGGCCGGCACCTCCCTTACCGCGACCGACAAGAACGCAGTGGTCGGCCAGGGCGGCCTGACCTGGGAGGCGAAGTACGACACGGTCGGGACGAATGCCCTGAAGCTCCCCCTCCTGCTAGACGGAGTAAACGAGAAGGGACTCTCCTACGGCTCGCTCAACTTCCCGGCCTCGGCCGGCTTCCCCGAGGTCTCCGACGCGGACCAGTCCAAGTCCCTCTGCACGGCCGAGCTGGGCCTCTTCCTGCTCACCACATGTGCCGACGTCGCCGAGGTCAAGAAGGCCCTTCCGGACGTGATCATCCAGGCGGTCCCGCTCAAGCAGTACGGAGACGTCGCCCCGCCCCTTCACTACACGATCCATGACGCGAGTGGCGAAAGCATCGTCGTCGAGTGGGTAAAGGGTGAGCTGAACATCTACGACAACCCGACGACCGTGATGACCAATGAGCCGTCCTTCCCGATGCAGCTCTCCAACCTATCCCAGTACCAGTCGATCACCAACTTCCCGGCACCGCCGATCGAGGTGGAGGGGGTCTCCTACGCGGCAGCCAGCTCGGGTGAGGGCACTGTCGGTCTGCCGGGCGGCTTCATTGCCACCAGCAGGTTCGTGAGAGCCTTCTGGTACAGCCATTTCGCGGTGCCACACAAGACCCCAGAGGAAGGGGTGAAGACGGCCCGCCACATCATCAACTCGTTCGACATCCCCCCGGGCTCGGTCATGACCCCGGGCGGGACCGGCGAGAGCGGAGGTGTCACCGGAGCCGAGATCACCCAGTGGACCGACATCATCGACCTGAAGAACTGCGTCATCTATTCGAGTAGCTACAAACACCCGAATCTGGTCAAGGTCGACGTGAAGAAGGCCTGCGAGGCCGCCGACGGCGTCACCTACATCCCGATGCCGGAAGCCGACGCGATCCCCGAACTGCTCCCTTCCTGAACGGGGAAGGGGGGCCGGTTAATGAACGCCGACGCAGCAGCTGCCCCGGCACCGTCGGTGAGCTCGGCTGGCAAGAAGGCCGTGCTCGCAATCGTATTCCTCGGGATCCTCGGCGGAATCCAGTCGGCCGACCCGAACATCAACTCGACCGCCCTGCTCAAGGCCTCGACCGCACTCGGGATGGGTACGACCGCGGCCCTCGCGGCCAGCATCAGCACCCTGATCCTCGCCGCCACGGCAATCACCACCGGGATGATGGGCCACCAGCTCGGTGGTCGCCGGATCCTGGTCGCCGCCCTCATCCTCAGCGCAGTCGGGGACCTGATCGTGGCCGCCGCCCCCGATACGGCCTTCTACCTCCTGGGACGGGCGATCTCGGGCGTGGGTCTGGGCGCCGTGTTCGGCACCAGCTTCGCCTTCGTAAAGGACTTCGCGACCGGAAAAGGAGGGATCGGAGCCGCCCTCGGCACCTACATGGCATCGTCAGGGCTCGCCGCCCTCCTGATCGTCTTCACCGGGTCTTCGCTGGTCGGGGTGGACTGGCGAGTCGCCTTCCTGGTCATCCCGGCACTCAGCCTGCTCAGCATTCCCGTCGCCCTGGCACTGCTCCCCGGAAAGAAGGACCAGCTGACCCAGCCGGTCAAGAAGAAGACCTGGGACTTCGGCGGCCAGCTCCTCCTCGCCCTGGCGATCATCACCTTCCTGGTCGGGGTCTCCCATGCCGCCAACTCGCTCACCGCACCGCTCACCCTGGGCGGGGTCGCGGCCGGCATCGTCTTCTTCCTCTTCTTCCTCCTGGTCGAGAAGAACAAGGGGGAGGACGGCTTCTTCCCGGTCCGGCTCTTCCGAGACCCGATCTTCATCGCCGCGATCCTCTGCGGTCTGGTCTACAACCTGACTTACGGCGCGACGCTGCTTTCGTTCACCAACCTGTTCCAGTACGCGAACGACCTGAGCGGAATCAAGCTCTCGAGCTCCCAGCTCCCCTTCCTGATCGCCGGGATCCTCGGGGCGATCCTGACCGGGAAGCTCCGGGGCAAGGGAAAGCTCAGCCGACGCGGCGCCCTGCTCGCCGGGACGATCATCTGTGTGGGCGGGTTCGTCCTCTTTGCAATCACCGCCTCGTCCGAGCCATCGACGATCTGGCCCTACCTGCCGGCCCTGATTCTCACCGGTATTGGGATCACCACCTCGTCGATCCCCTACGGCGGCCTGATCATCGAGAAGGCCGACCCCCGCCACTACGGGGCAGTCTCCTCTTCGCGCTTGACGATCGGGCAGTTCTGGTTCGCACTCGGCCTGGCCGGCTCGACCGTGATCATCGACACGATTACCCGCTCGAGGATCAAGGAGAAGTTCGGAACGGCCGGTGACACGGCGATCGAGAAGTTCTCCGTCACCGGCGACAAGCCGTCTACCCCGGGACTATTGAAGGAAGCGACCGCCGCCTACGGCGATGCCTTCGCGGTGATGATGATCGTTCTGGCCGTGGTCACCCTGATCGCCGGAGTCGCCAGCTACCTCCTGATCCGCAAGTACGGACAGGGCGAGGAGCAGGACACGCTCCCCCCGACCCCTCCGAGCAGCGGCGTAACCCAGGAACACTCCAAGGCCGAGCACTTGGAGCCCGGACCGAGCACCCCGACTCCCTCCCCCGGCCAGCCCAATCCGGCAACCGGGTAATCCCCGGGACTACTTCTCCCGTTTCAAGGTCACGGACTTGGCTGCCAGGTCGCTGCCGATCTCGAGGTAGCGGCCGACCATCTCATCGCCGTCCATCTCGAGCGTCCAGGTGCCATCGGAATGGACGATCGAGATCTCGCCCCAAGTGGTGATCACCCCATCGATCTTCACCTTCTGCGCCGGGATGCCGAACTTCTTCGCGTCCTGGGGGGAGACGAACCTGACCCCGGTGAACGACCGGCTCTTGTCGTCTGCCTTCTTGATGACGAAGGTCGATGGGTACGGGCCCTCGAGGACGCCGTTGCCATAACCGACTTGGGATGCCGACCAGGTCCCAACCAGGGAGGAGGCAGTCGGCACCGAGTCGGTGTCGGAATCGGAGCTGCAGCCGGCGAGAACGAGGGCGCCAGCGGCAAACAGGGACAGGAAGAGGACAAGTGCTTTCGGCATCGAGGACCTTTCGGTTTAGGGGAGAACGAAGACCCTACCCGGGATCCGGGAGACCGGAGAGAGGGTCAGGCTCGGGCCTGGCGGTATAGGGCGATCAGCGGTATCGCGAAGAGGACGGCGAAGACGAGGTTCTGGGCCCCGTTCTCCCAGAAGCCCGAGATGACCGAGAAGAGCGTGTCGGGGATGAACCAGGCAAGCAGCGAGATGCCGAAGATCGCGAGGCCCTGCATCAGGTTCTGCCTCATCGGACCGCGGAGGACGAGCAGCAGCGCCACCCCCCAACCGACCATCACCGCCCCCATCACCGCGTGGGCGAGTTCGATGTAGGCGACGGCCTCGGGGCCGAAATCCGTGATCCGGTCGCTCGAGGAGTAGACGAGAACGCTGAACCACTGCCTGGCGAGCATCGGGGCTGTGAGCAGGAAGAGCCCGAAGACGATCACCCCGAGGGTGACCACCGTAAGCCAGGTGAACCAGACCTTCTGGGAGTCGGGAACCGCTCCCTCGAGCTCCTCCGACCGGTCGGCGGGACCCGCCTCCACTATTTAAAGGGAGCCCTTCTCGCTGTCGCCGACCGGGACGGGTTCACTGAAGTGGATCGTCGGCGGCTCGACCAGGAACTCCTCGGCTACCGCTCCCAGCTGGGCTACGTAGGGCTGCTGCAGGTGGCTGTCGAGTGCCTCCCGTGAGGCCCAGTTCTCGATCAGGATCAGTCGGTTCGGTGTGGAGGCATCTCGGTGCAGTGCGTAAGAGATGCAACCCTCTTCCGCGTGGGTCCCCTCGATAGTCGGGGTCAGGGCTTCGACCGCCTCATCCTCGCGACCCGGATGGACCAGGAACATCGCAACGACGACCACGTTCTCCATGGCCCGAGCCTATCGCCGAAAGCGCGGAATAGCATCGACTAATGGGCGAAACCGCTGACGGCCGAGTGGATGAGGGAGTCGAGCTAAGGCCGCTCGAGCCTGCCGATACCCCTGGACTGAGGGAACTGATCGAGCGGTGCTACGGCGATGCCTATCCCAAGCGGGTTGTGTACGAACCGGACGCGCTGGCGAAGCTGATTCGCTCGGGAGAACACTCCGGCGTGGTCGCGGTCTCGGGCGAGGAGGTGGTCGGGCACATGGCGTTCACCTGGCCGGACCCCGATGCGACGGTGGTCGAGGCCGGGACGACCGTGGTCGACCCCGAGTGGAGGGGAAAGGGCCTGATGAACCGGCTGGCACTTGCCCTTGCCGAGCAGCTGGTCGCAGACGGGGCGGCCGGCTTCATCCACTTCCCGACCACCGCCCATCCGGTTATGCAGAAG
>CAITDZ010000188.1 GCA_903891285.1 uncultured Solirubrobacterales bacterium | reverse complement strand
CTCCAAGCCGCCGGCGACGATCGAGTGGGAGTAGGCCTCAGTCGGCCCCGCACCGCCTGCAGGTTCCCCGAAGGGTCACTTCGTGGCCCTCGATCGTGAACCCCTCCTTCGCAGGCAGTTCGTGGATCGCCTCCTCGAGGGTCTCATCCTCGAAGGGCAGGACCCGCCCACACCGGGTGCAGACGAGGTGGTGATGGTGGTGTCCCGCCGGATCCACCTTTTCGAATGCTGCTGAGTCCCCGCCGAGGTCGACCTTCTGAACCAGTTCAAGCTCCTCGAGCTGCTCGAGGGTCCTGTACACGGATGCCCTTCCCACCCCGTCGAGTCGCTGATCGATCTCGAGGGCGGTGACTGCGCAGTCGCGGGCCGCCAGGAATTCGATCACCTTCCGGCGTGACCCCCCACGCCGGTAACCGGCCGAGTCGAGCCTTTCCAGGGCGTACCCTGACCAGCCGTCGGTTCCCTGATTCGAGGTCGCGTTTCCAGACATCGTCCGATCCTAGCCCCGGCCGATTGCGGGGACTCCGGTCCTCACCGCGCTGAGGGTTGCTGCGGCAAGGAAGAACAGCAGGATGAAGACGACGATCGATGCCCCAGCTGCAGTCTTCAGGTGGAAGGAGGCGTAGAGGCCGGCCAGGCCGGCGAGGGTGGCGAGAAATGCCGAGGTCACGACCATCGGGCCGATCCGTCGGGTCAGAAGCCGCGCCGTCGCTGCTGGACCCACCAGGAGTGCCGCAACGAGGAGCGTCCCGAGGGCCTGGACCGAGACGAGGATCGTGGTCGCTACAAGTACCAGGAGGATCAGGTTGACCGTCCTGCCGGGGACGCCGGCGAAACCCCCGGAGTCTCCGTCGAAGCCGACCGCCAGGAGCCTGGAGTGGAACAGCCCGAGCACGACCAGCACGAGGAGGGTCGAGATCGCCGACACGATGATTTCGGACCAGCCAGTCCCGAGCAGGTTGCCGAACAGCAGCTCACCCACCCCCGCTGGCGCAGCGGGGGAGAGCGCCACCAGGATCCCTGCCCCGAACAGTGTGGTGACTACGACTGCGATTGCGGTATCCGGATCGGAACGATGCATCCTTGAAGCGATCGCCACGAGGATCCCGGCCAGGACGATCCCGAAGGCACCTCCGGCGAGCAGGGGAACCCCGATGATCCCTGCCAGCACAAGTCCCGGGAGCATCCCGTGGGCCAGGGACTCCGCCCCGTAGGAGAGGCGGAAGAGCACCACCCAGCATCCGAGGACTCCACCGGCTATCCCGAGGATCGTCATCTCGACCAGGGCACGCGAGGTCGTGCCGTAGGAGAGGGGATCGATCAGTAGGTCCTGCACGGCCTGCTCAGGTCCCCGGGTCTTCGTGGTGATGATGGTGCGGCGGAAGAACCCCTTCTCCGGGGTGGCCGGGGATCTCGACTATCTGGCCTCCGTAGGTTCGCTCGAGGACCTCACGGTCGAGTACTTCGTCCGGACGCCCCCAGGCCACCTGCTCGTGGTTGAGACAGAGGACGCGGTCCCAACCCATCGTCTGGTCGACGTCGTGGGTCGCGACCATCACGGAACACCCCCCGGTGGCAAGGTCGAGGATCAGCTGGTCCAGCCGGTCGGCGCTCTGAGTGTCGAGGCCCGAGTAGGGCTCGTCGAGGAGGAGG
>CAITDZ010000187.1 GCA_903891285.1 uncultured Solirubrobacterales bacterium | reverse complement strand
GTACTCCTGACCACCCATTACATGGAGGAGGCGGCCGAGCTGGCCGATCGAGTGGTGATCGTCGATGATGGCCGGGTCGTCGCCCACGGAACCCCGGCAGGCCTCGGCTCCGAGCGGGGACTCAAGACTGCGATCTCCTTCCGGTTGCCAACCGATGTCGAGCCCGGGGACCTGCCGCTCCCCGGCGGCGGCAGGCTGGTGCGGGACGATTCCGGCACCTTCTCCCTCCAGACCGACCGTCCGACCGCCGACCTGGAGGCGATCACTGCCTGGGCCGGGACCCGGGGCATCGAACTCGACGAGCTCTCTGTTAGGCCCCCGAGCCTCGAGGACGTCTATCTGGAGCTGACCGGATGAGTGGGGCAGCCAGGGCCATCGGACTCGTATCGCACGAGTTCAGGTACTGCCAGAAGGTCTTCTGGCGGAACCCCGGCTCGGTCTTCTTCACGGTGCTCTTCCCGGTCCTGCTCCTGGTCATCTTCGCGACGATCTTCGGCGACGACCGGATCGAGACTCTTGGGGGGATCCCGACCGATCGTTACTACGTGCCGGCGATCGTCACCCTCGCCGTGATCTCGGCGACCTTCATGAACCTGGCGATGAACCTGACCATCGCACGGGAGGGGGGGTTGCTCGAGCGCGGGCGGGGTACGCCGCAACCGGCCTGGGTGTTCCTCGCCGGTCGGGTCGGCAACTCGGTCGTCGTCTCCGTCCTGATGGTCGTGGTCGTGACCCTGGTCGGCCTCGTCCTGTTCGGCTCCCCGGTCCCCTGGGGTTCGATCGGGCCCGTACTGCTGGCCCTCGTCGCAGGCGCTGCCTCGTTCAGCACCCTCGGCGTCGCGATGACCGCGGTCATCCCCTCGCGGGAGGCCGCCCCGGCGATGGTGAACCTGATCGTCCTGCCGCTCTACTTCCTCTCTGGGATCTTCATCCCCGAAAGCGAAATTCCCTCCGGCGTGCTCGACTTCGCCTCGATCTTCCCGGTCCGGGCCTTCTTCGAGGTGATGCTGGCCGCCTACCTCCCGGAAGTGGATGGCGCCGGATTCCCCTGGGGGAGCATGGCGGTCCTGCTGGCCTGGGGCCTGCTCGGCCTCCTGCTCGCCCTCCGGTTCTTCCGCTGGATGCCGCGTCGCTGAACCCCGGTCGGTCAGCGGTCCGGAGCCGCGGAAGGGCGCGGCCCTCGGATAACATCGCGACCGTTCCTCGCCACTCGGGCAAGGGGCGGTCGGGGAGCCGGAACGGCACCGTGGACACCAGAGAGGAGCACCCACCCAGATGAGCGTCAAGGTTGCGATCAACGGTTTCGGCCGGATCGGCAGGAGCGTCTTCAGGGCAGCCAGGGAGTCCGGCGCGGACCTCGATTTCGTCGCCATCAACGACCTGACAGACAACGAGATGCTGGCCCACCTGCTCGCCTACGACTCGGTGATGGGTCGCTTCGATGGAGAGGTAAAGGCCAGCGACGGTGCGATCGAAGTCGATGGCAGGGAGATAGCGGCACTCTCGGAGAGGGATCCGAAGGCACTTCCCTGGGGAGAGATGGGTGTCGATGTGGTTCTCGAGTCGACCGGCTTCTTCACCGCCGGGTCGGAGGCTGCCGGTCACATCGAGGCCGGAGCGAAGAAGGTGGTCATCTCGGCGCCGGCGACCGATCCGGACGTGACAGTCGCCCTCGGGGTGAACTTCGACGATTACGACCCCGCCGAGCACAACATCATCTCCAACGCATCCTGCACCACCAACTGCCTGGCCCCGATGGCCAAGGTGATCCACGAGGCGATCGGGATCGAACACGGTCTGATGACCACGATCCACGCCTACACCTCCGACCAGCGCCTCCAGGACCTGCCGCACAGCGATCCGCGACGGGCACGGGCGGCGGCGATCAACCTGATTCCGACGACCACCGGAGCGGCCAAAGCGGTAGGCCTGGTGCTACCCGACCTCGAGGGCAAGTTGAACGGCTTCGCGGTAAGGGCCCCGGTGGTCACCGGTTCGGTCGTCGACCTGACCTTCACCGCGTCGAGGGAGACTTCCGCCGAGGAGGTGAACGAGGCAGTCCGGAAGGCCGCCGAGGGCGAGATGGAGGGGATCCTCGCCTACACCGAGGACCCGATCGTCTCGACCGATGTGATCGGCGATCCCCGCTCCTCGATCTTCGATGCCTCGCTGACCTCGACCATCGCTGATGGCCGCATGGTCAAGGCGATCTCCTGGTACGACAACGAGTGGGGTTACGCCAACCGCTGCGTGGACCTGCTCGGCCGACTCTTCTAAGCGAGCCGGCCGCCAATGGCCTTCGATCGCGCCAGGGTCCAGGACGTAGAGGTGGCCGGGCACACCGCCCTGGTGCGGGTCGATTTCAACGTTCCGCTGGCCGGGGGCGAGGTCACCGACGACACCAGGATCCGGGCCGCGTTACCAACGATCCAGTTGCTGCTCGACCGGGGCGCGGCGGTGATCCTCGCCTCGCACCTCGGGAGGCCCGACGGAAGCCCCGACCCGGCCCTCTCGCTCGATCCGGTCGCCCGCCGGCTGGCTGAGCTGCTCGGTCGGTCGGTCGCTTTCTGTCCGGAGGCGACCGGGGAAGAGGCGGTCCGGATGGCCGACGCCCTGGAACCCGGAGAGGTGATGCTGCTGGAAAACCTCAGGTTCGACCCGGGGGAGACCGCCAATGACCCCGCTTTCGCTCGGGCCCTCGCCTCGCTGGCCGATCTCTACGTGGATGATGCCTTCGGTGCGGTCCACCGGGCCCACGCGAGCACCGAGGGGGTGCCCGGACTACTCCCATCCTCGGGCGGGCTGCTACTCCAGGAGGAAGTCGAGAGGCTCTCGGTGGTCGCCGATGACCCGGAGCGACCCCTGATCGTCGTGCTGGGCGGGGCCAAGGTTTCGGACAAGATCGGCCTGATCTCGCGCTTCCTCGAGATCGCGGACGAGATCCTGATCGGAGGCGCGATGTGCTTCCCGTTCTTCCGGGCCCAGGGGATCGAGACCGGTGACTCGCTGGTCGAGGAGGAGGGGATAAGCCTGGCCGCGGACCTGCTCGCTTCGGCAGAAGCACCCGATACCCGGGCCGAGCTGGTCCTCCCGGTCGACATCGCCGCCGGTGAGAGTTTCGACGCCGGTGCCGAGAGGGTCGAGCTCGACTCCGACTCGGTGCCCGAGGGCATGCTCGGACTCGACATCGGGGAGAAGACGGCGGCCGACTACGCCGTACGGATCGATGGGGCAGGGACCGTCTTCTGGAACGGCCCGATGGGCGCCTTCGAGCTGCCGGGCTTCTCACTGGGAACGCGGATCGTCGCCGACGCAGTCGCCTCGACGGATGGGCTGACGGTGGTCGGGGGCGGTGATTCGGTGGCCGCTCTCGTCGAATTCGGCCTGACCGATTCGATCGACTGGGTCTCGACCGGGGGCGGTGCCTCCCTCGAGCTGCTCGAGGGGATCCCCCTTCCCGGCATCGAGGCCCTGGATGGAGGATGATCGCCTGGTGACCAGGGTTCCCGTAATCGCGGCAAATTGGAAGATGCACAAGGGTCCGACAGAGACCCGGCAGTTCCTCGATGCCTTCCTCCCCGGCCTGCGCAGGGACGGTGGAAGCCCCGAGGTCGTCATCTGCCCCCCGTTCGTCTCGCTCGAGGCAGCGGTCGCGGCCTGTGAGGGATCCCCGGTCGAGGTCGCCGCCCAGAACATGCACTTCGAAGAGCAGGGGGCCTACACCGGAGAGGTATCGGCCCCGATGCTGGTGGAGCTCGGGGTCGACGGGGTCGTCCTGGGCCACTCCGAAAGGCGCCAGGACTTCGGTGAGACCGATGAGAACCTCGCGAGGAAGATGGTCACGGCGGTCTCGGCCGGCTTGACACCGATCCTCTGCGTCGGCGAGACCGAGGAGGAGCGGCGTTCGGACGAGACCGAGGCCGTCCTCTCCCGCCAGGTCCTGACCGACCTGGCCGAACTTCACGATGAGCAACTCGAACGCGTGGTGATCGCCTACGAGCC
>CAITDZ010000186.1 GCA_903891285.1 uncultured Solirubrobacterales bacterium | reverse complement strand
GGGGCAGAGTCGGTCGAGTCGGCACTGAAGCTCGCCCGCAACTACCACCGAATGCATGGCCACGGGCAGAAGACGAAGGTGATCGCCCGCCAGATCGCCTACCACGGGACGACCCTTGGTGCCCTCTCTGCAACCGGGGTTACCGAGATGAAGGCCCAGTTCGAGCCGGTGGCTCCCGGAGCGATCCACGTGGCGAATACGAACATGTACCGCTGGCCCGAAGATCGCGATCCGCTCCAGCTCGCCGACGCGATCGAGGAAGCGATCCTCTTCGAAGGACCCGAAACGGTCGGGGCAGTGATCCTCGAGCCGGTCCAGAACGCTGGCGGCTGCTTCGTCCCGCCCGACGGCTACTTCCAGCGGGTGAGGGAGATCTGCGACCGCCACAACGTCCTCTTCATCTCCGACGAGACGATCTGCGCCTGGGGCAGGCTCGGGCACTTCTTCGGCTGCGAGCGGTTCGACTACCAGCCGGACATCATCACCACGGCCAAGTCGATTACCTCCGCCTACGTCCCGATGGGGGTGATGATCGTCTCCGACCGGGTTGCCGAGCCGTTCATGAAGCCAGGCAACGAGATGTTCGCCCACGGCTACACATTCGCCGGGCACCCGATCGCCTCTGCGGTCGCCCTGGCCAACATCGAGCTGTTCGAGCGTGACGGCCTCTGCGAACACGTTCGCGAGAAGGAAGGGGAGTTCCGCGAGATGCTCGAAAGCCTCTCCGACCTGCCGATCGTCGGTGACGTTCGGGGAACCGGCTTCTTCCAGGCAATCGAGCTGGTCAAGGACAAGGAGACGAAGGAGACCTTCAACGACGAGGAAGCAGAGTTCCTGCTGCGGGGCTTCCTCTCCGGAGAGCTCTACTCCCGTGGCCTGATCTGCCGGGCCGACGACCGGGGCGACCCGGTGATCCAGCTCGCACCTCCCCTGATCTGCGACACCGAGCAGTTCGAGGAGATGCACGACGTCCTCAGGCCGGTCCTGACCGAGGCGTCGGAGCGCATGCACAACCGCTGAACGGTCGTCTGCCCGGAACTGCCCGGGGCGCGGTAGGGTGCCCCACGCGATGTGACGAGGAAGGGTTTTGACCGTGAAGATCGGCGTCGTCAGGGAGATAAAAGAGGAGGAGTACCGGGTCGCGATAACGCCGTCTGGCGTTCGCGAATTCCGTGAGCACGGCCACGAGGTGCTGATCGAGGAGGGGGCCGGCGAGGGGAGCGGGATCACCGATGCCGCCTTCGAGGAGCAGGGCGCGACGATGGTCCCCACCCCGGCAGACGTATTCGGTGAGGCCGAGATGATCGTCCACGTCAAGGAGCTCCAGCCTTCCGAGATCGAGATGCTCCGACCGGAGCAGCTCCTATTCACCTACCTCCACCTCGCACCCGACCCCGAACAGACGGTCGGACTCGTCGAATCGGGAGCCACCTGCGTCGCCTACGAAACCGTCGAGGACGTGAACGGGAACCTCCCCCTGCTCGCCCCTATGAGCGAGATCGCCGGCCGGATCGCGACCCAGGCCGGTGCCTTCATGCTCGAGAAGCCGCTCGGCGGCCGGGGGGTCCTGCTCGGCGGGGTCCCCGGGGTGGCTGCGGCAAATGTGGTTGTGATCGGGGGCGGCGTGGTCGGGACCAACGCGGCGGTCATCGCGATGGGGATGCTGGCCGACGTCTTCATCCTCGACCGCTCGCTAGACCGACTCAGGCACATCGACGAGCTCTACTCGAGGGAGGCCTCGACCGTCTACTCGACCACGCTTGCGGTCGAGGAACTCCTGCCGAAGGCCGACCTGGTCGTGGGGGCCGTGCTGGTGCACGGAGCAAAGGCGCCCTACGTGGTCACGAAGGATCAGCTCAGCCTGATGAAGCCGGGAGCGGTCCTGGTGGACGTCGCGATCGACCAGGGGGGTTGCTTCGAGACCTCGAAGCCGACCACCCATTCCGACCCGGTCTTCGAGGTCGATGGAGTCACCCACTACTGCGTCGCAAACATGCCGGGTGCGGTGCCGATCACCTCGACCTACGCCCTGACCAACGCGACCCTTCCGTACGCGCTTAAGCTGGCCGACCACGGTCTCGAGGCTGCGGTCCTCGCGGATCCCGGCCTCAAGCCCGGGGTCAACGTCGCCAACGGGAAGGTCACCCTCGAACCGGTAGCAGAGGCGACCGGCCAGGACTACGTCGCGGTCGAACAGGCCCTCGGCTGGGCCTGACAGATCGGACTCGGGCCGCCCCGCAGTTTTCGGCCGACGCTTTCCACCGCGGCCCCCTCTGTGGTTAGATTCGCCCGAGGGGCCGGTTCCGTCCGACCCCGCCGGCGTAAAACGCGCTTTAGGAGAGGAGTCGCATGTCCGTCGAAGAGAAGATCATCAGGTTCCTGACCGGGGAGCTGAAGCTCCAGAACATGATCAACGGCGAGTTCGTCGATCCGGTCGATGGACAGTTCGAGGCCGTGATCAACCCCTCCAACGGTGAGGAGATCGCGAAAGCCCCTCTCTCGAGCGCCGAGGACGTGAACCGTGCAGTCAAGGCGGCCACGGACGCATTCGAGGGGCCCTGGCGGAACACGACCCCGGGGGAGCGGTCGAATCTCCTGCTGAAGCTTGCCGATGCCCTGCTCGATGCCGGTGACGAGCTGACCGAGCTGGAAACGGCCGACGCCGGGAAGCCCCGTCAGGCCTTCATCGACGAGGAACTCGAGACGATGGCCGATCACCTGCGGTTCTTCGCCTCGGCTGCCCGCAATCTGGAGGGCAAGGCGGCGATGGAGTACGCGGAGGGTCACACCTCCTTCATCCGTCGCGAGCCGGTCGGGCCGGTGGCCCAGATCACGCCCTGGAACTACCCCCTGATGATGGCGATCTGGAAGATCGGTCCTGCACTTGCCACGGGCAACACGCTGGTGCTGAAGCCGGCCGAGTCGACCCCGGTGGCCACGCTCCACACGCTGGCAAGGCTGTGCGCCGAGATCTTTCCTCCGGGGGTAACCAACTTCATCGGCGGTCACGGCGATCCGGCAGGCTCGGCCCTGGTCACCCACCCCGACATCCGGATGGTCTCCCTGACCGGTTCGGTAGGGACGGGCAAGTGGATCGCCCGCGAGGCCGCAGACACCCTCAAGCGAGTCCATCTCGAACTCGGTGGCAAGGCGCCGGTGATCGTCTTCGACGACACCGACATCCCCGCTGCAACCGAGCTGATCGCGGCCTACGGCCTGTTCAACGCAGGTCAGGACTGCACGGCAGCCTGCCGGATCCTGGCCGGGGCAGGGATCTATGACGACTTCGTCAGCGCCCTTGCCGACGAGGCGAAGGGGTACGTGACCGGCGACCTGGACGACGAGGCGACGATGCTCGGTCCGGTCAACTCCGAGAAGCAGCTCGCCCACGTGACTGGGTTCCTCGAGAGGCGTCCGGAGCACACCCAGGTGGTGACCGGCGGTGGTCAGGCAGACCGGCCCGGGTTCTACGTCGAACCGACGGTCGTCGCCGACATGGAGCAGGAAGACGAGATGGTCCAGAACGAGATCTTCGGTCCGGTGATGACCGTCCAGCGGTTCACCGACGAGGAGGAAGCGATCAGGTGGGCAAACGGGACCAAGTACGGGCTCGCCTCCTCCGTCTGGACCCGGGACATCGGCCGGGCGATGAGGGTGACCAACGCCCTCAGATTCGGTGCCGTCTGGGTCAACGACCACATCATCATGGCGCCCGAGATGCCCCACGGCGGGTACAGGGAGTCCGGGTACGGCAAGGACATGTCGATGTACTCGCTCGAGGACTACACCGAGATCAAGCACGTGATGATCAACCTCGAGTAGGCGCCGCGGGCCCTAGAGGCCCATCGTCTTGCCGATGATCTCCTTCATGATCTCGTCGGTGCCGCCGCCGATCGGGCCGAGCCGGGCGTCGCGGAGCGCCCGTTCGACCTGGTACTCCCGCATGTAGCCCCAGCCACCGAACAGCTGGACCGTGTCGTCGGCGATCTCGACCAGGGCGCGCTGGGTGAAGAGCTTGGCCATCGAGACCTCGCGGGTCACGTCCTCGCCCTCGTGGAAGCGACGGAGCGTGTCGAAGGTCAGGGTCCGGGATGCAGCCGCGGTTGTCGCCATCTCGGCGAGGCGGTGCCGGGTCGCCTGGAAGTCGGCCACCCGACGGCCGAAGGCGTGGCGCTCCTTCGTGTAGGTGATCGCCTTCTCGATCAGGTGGTCCATCGCCCCGATTGCCCCGATCGCCATCAGCAGCCGCTCCCAGGCAAAGTTGGACATGATCAGCGCGAACCCGCCGTTCTCCTCGCCGAGCAGGTGGGTCTCGGGGACCTCGACGTCTTCGAAGGCGAGCTCCCCGGTGTCGGAGGAGTGCCACCCGAGCTTCTCGAGCTTCCCGGTCACCTCGTAGCCGGGCATATCGCTTTCGAGGACCAGGAAGGAGATTCCTCCATGGCCTCCCTCCTCGGTCGTGCGGCAGGCACAGACCAGGAAGTCGGCCCTGACCCCGTTGGTGATGAAGGTCTTCGAGCCGTTGACCACCCAGCCGCCCTCGACCTTCGTCGCCCTGGTCCGAATGGAGGCGACGTCCGAGCCGGCGCCGGGTTCGGTGATCCCGAGCGCCCCGACCTTCTCGCCCCGGATCCCGGGGACCACCCAGCGCTGTCGCTGCC
>CAITDZ010000185.1 GCA_903891285.1 uncultured Solirubrobacterales bacterium | reverse complement strand
CGACGATTGCGGCCCCGGCAGGCATCAGGAGCTGGGCGAGCCCCCAGTGGAGGCCGTCGCCTATCAGCCCCCCATGACCCGGGTACCAGCTGGTATCGAAGTAGCCCTCGGAACCGTCGCGGCCGCCGGGGATCCCGGCGGCCAGGAGAAGCAGTAGGCCGAGCACCAGGACCACTGCACCGGTCTTCACCGGCCGATCGACCGAGGTGTCCGGGGCGAAGACCAGTACGGCTGCGGCGACGAGCAGTCCCACGGGAAGCAGGAACGCCCCAACCCCGAAGCCGAGGAGCAGGCCTTCTCTGAGGCCTTCTCCTAGCCTGCCCCCTTCGCCCCCCAGGTAGAGCAGGAAGATCATGTAAACGGCGAGTGCCGCCAGCCCGAGGCCGACCAGGTCGAGGGTACGTTGATCGAGCCGCCGTCCCTTACCGGACCGCGTGGCTCGGGACGACTTTTTCGACCGAGTCGGTTTCCTGCGGGTCTTCGACCGCGTCTTGGGGGCCATTCCGTTGTTTTTTCGCCGAATTGACCCGTTTCCCTTTCTCGACAGGGCAAGCTGCGCCTACAATCTGGCTTCGTGGAGGCAAATCCCGAGGTCAGGAATGAAGGGGCACGAATCCTCGTCGTCGAGGATGATCGCGAGATCGTCGATGTCCTCCGGAGAACACTCCGGGCCGACGGTTTCACCGTGGAGGGCGTTGAAGCCGGTGGTGCCGCACTCGAGTTGGCGCCGGACTTCCTTCCCGACCTGGTGATCCTCGACCTCGGTCTGCCGGACATCGACGGGGAGGAAGTCTGTCGTCGGCTTCGCCTCGGACAGGAGACCGCCCGGGTCCCGATCCTCATGCTCACCGCCCGAACCGAGCTCGATGACCGGGTGAGCGGGCTCGACAGTGGTGCAGATGACTACCTGACGAAGCCCTTCGAGAGGGAGGAGATCCTTGCCAGGATTCGGGCGCTCCTTCGAAGGACGCCGCCACGGGGCTCGGCTGTCCTCAAGGTAGGCGACTTGAGGCTCGCACCGGACGCGAGGGAGGTGAGCCGGGACGGACGGGACATCGACCTGACGAAGACCGAGTTCGAACTGCTCGAGTACCTGATGCGAAACGAGCGGCTGGTCATATCCCGGGAAACGCTCCTCGAAGAGGTCTGGGAATACGATCTCGCCTCCGGCGACACGAACACGCTCGACGTCTTCATCTCCAACCTTCGGCGCAAGCTGGAGGAAGGTGGCGAGCCCCGAATGCTCCACACCAAGCGGGGCTCTGGGTACGTCCTGAAGGCCTGAGGTGTCTACCACGGGGCGCGAGGGCCCGACCTGGAAGCAGTCCCGCCTCTGGCCGCCGAACTGGTCGATCAGGACCAAGCTGACAGCGGTCTCTTCCGGGTTGACCTTCGTCATCCTGGTGATGTTTGGTCTCGGTGTTGGCCAACTGACGACGTCGGAGCTCAGGGAGAACTTCCGGCAGGAGACCCGCGACGACGCCCTGGCCGTCGCAGACGAGATCCTCAGGGAGGGCGGCCTCACCCCGAGCTCACCATCCACCGGCCTGGTCCGGGTCCTCGACCGGCGGCCGGACGGTGCGGAGGTACTCCTCCTCGCCAACGGTCTAACCCTCCGCCACCCCGACTCCCCCGACCTCGGCGAGTGGACCCTTTCCGACCTGGCCGAAACGAACGGCTTCCAGGTCGCCACGGTCAAGTACCCGGCCTCGAGCGAGGTCCTGCCGGGGGAGTCCGGGGCGATCGCACTGGTCCGGGTGGGACGGGACCTCGACGGCCTCGAGCGGACGCTCAACACGGTGTGGCTATCGATTGCGGCCGGAATCGTTGGTGCGTCTCTGCTCGCAGGCCTCGCCGCGACGATCCTCTCTGGTCGGGCATTGAGGCCCCTGACCAGGCTGACCGGAGCAGCGGCCGAGGTCGCCCGAACCAGGGATCCGGCTGTGACACTCCCCGAACCGGATGGAGAGGACGAGGTCGTCGAGCTGACCAGGTCGTTCAATGAAATGCTCAGCGAACTCGCGGCCGCCCGAAGCGAAAGGGAGACCGCACTCCGGCGGCAGCGTGAGTTCGTCGCCGACGCATCGCACGAACTCCGCACCCCGCTGACCAGCGTCCTCGCCAACCTCGAGTTCCTCGAGGCCTCGGACGCACTCGAGGCCGGTGGTCCTGAGAAGGAGGGCCTCGAGTCGGCGCTCCGATCGAGCCTCAGGATGGGCAGGCTGGTGACCGACCTCCAGATCCTGGCCCGCGCCGACACCGGGTCTCCGGAGGTAAGGGAAGAGTTCGATCTCACCGAGGTTGCCGAGGCCGCGACGGATGAAGTCCAACCCCTGGCGGACGGACACCGCATCGCCCTGGCCGGCAATGGACCCGTACCCGTCGAGGGCGTCAGGGACGATGTCCACAGGGCAATCCTCAACCTGGTCGAGAACGCGATCCGCCACACTCCCCCGGGCACAGCAGTTACGGTGGAGACCGGGCTGGACACCGCGACCGCCCGCGCCTTCGTGACCGTCTCCGATGACGGGCCAGGGATCCCGGATGAGCTCAAGGCGAGGGTCTTCGATCGCTTCGTCCGCGATTCCGGAGCGGCGGATCGAACCGCCGGGGCGAGTACCGGACTCGGGCTCTCGATAGTCAGTGCGATCGCAAGGCAGCACGGGGGTGAGGCGACGATCGGCGATTCCGACGGAGGAGGCGCATCCTTCCGCCTGGAACTCGGTGGGGAGCGACCCCTGACCGGCGAACGGGACGTTTAGGTTTCTTTTAGGGCGCCTCCCTAACGTTCCCGGTGGACGAGACACAAGAACCCGCCGGCACCACTGACCCCCCTAAAGGTACCGGCGGGTTCTTACTTTTCCGGTCTCCTAGACCTCTGTAACCACTGGGACGATCAACGGCCTCCGCTTGAGTTCCCGGTGAATGAAGCCCGCGACCGCATCGTGGAGGTCGGACTGCAGCAGGTCGATCTCCCTGTTGCCCGAACGGGCCGCGGCCGCAAGGGTGTCTTCCACGATTTCCGCGATCTCGCCAGCAAGTTCCGGATCGTCATCGAGACTTCCAATCCCCCTGGAAACGACCTCGGGTTCCGAGAGGACCTCGCCGTCATCGGCTCCGATAGCAGCGACGACGAGGCAGATTCCATCCGCAGAAAGGGTCCGCCGGTCGCGGAGTGCGGCGTCGTTCGGGTCGGCGAGCTCGATTCCGTCGACCAGGATGACTCCGTTCGGCTCCTCTTCCCCGAATCGCGCACCATCGGCATCGATCTCCAGCGGGAGTCCGTTGCGGCCCCTGAAGATGTCATCCGGGGCCATACCGACCTCCTCCGCCAGCTCGGAATGAAGGCGGAGTCTCTGGTGGTCACCGTGGACCGGCATGACGTAGGCGGGTTTGACCAGGTTGATCATCATCTTGATCTCGTCCCGGGAGCCATGCCCGGAAGCGTGGATCGGCTCATCCTTCGCCGTAACCACCCGCGCCCCCAGTTCGTAGATCCGGTCGATCGTTTCGTTCACGGCTCGCTCATTTCCAGGTACCGGCGTTGCCGAGAACACCACCGTGTCGCCGGAGTGGAGATCGACGTCGCGGTGGTCCTGGTTGGCCATGCGACGGAGCGCGGAAAATGGTTCTCCCTGGGATCCGGTCGACATCACCACGACCCTTTCGTCCGGGTAGTCCTCGATCTCCTTCGGTTGGATCAGTACTCCCGGCGGGGCCTGCGCAAGGCCGAGGTTCGAGGCGATGTTGAAGTTCTTCCTCATCGACCTCCCGACGAGGGCAACCTTTCGATCGAGCTGGGCCGCTGCGTCGATCACCTGCTGGACCCGGTGGATGTTCGATGCAAACGATGTGACGATGATCCTCCCATCACAGCGGGAGAACGTTTCGAGAAGTGCCGGTCCGACGCTCGACTCCGACGCCGCTATCCCTTCACGGTCTGCATTCGTCGAGTCACCGCAGAGGAGTAGCACCCCCTCCTCCCCCAGGCGCGCCAATCGAGCCACGTCGGCAGGGCGGCCATCCACGGGTGTCTGGTCGAACTTGTAATCCCCGGTGAAGAAGATCCTGCCCAGATCAGTGCCGACGATAACCCCGCGCATGTCGGGGATCGAATGGGCGAGGTGCACAAGTTCGATCGTGAAGGGACCTGCCTCGACGACCTCTCCCGGCGGCAGATCGATCAGGGGTACGTCGCCCAGCTTGTGCTCGTCGAGCTTCGAGCGGACCATCCCGACGGTCAGGGTCCCCCCGTAGATGGCGGGCGGGATTCCGGTCTCCCTCAGCAGGTAGGGGAGGGCGCCGACGTGGTCCTCATGCCCATGGGTCAGGACGATTGCCTCGATCCGATCGGCCCGGTCGACCAGGTAGGAGAAGTCCGGAAGGACGAGGTCGATCCCTGGCATCTCGGGGGTCGGAAACATCAGGCCGGCGTCGATCACGAGGATCCTTTCCTCGTATTCGACGACCGCCATGTTCTTGCCGATCTCTCCGAGGCCGCCCAGGGGAAGGATCCTCAACTTGCCGCTCACGGAAGCACCACCCCGACTTCTGCCAGAAGCTGGCGAATCGTCTCCCGCTCCTCATCAGAAGCCTCGACCATCGGCAGTCGGAGGGTCCCTGAGCAGATTCCGAGCATCTCCATCGCGGCCTTGACCGGAATTGGGTTGGTGGTGACCGACATCGCCCGATATGCCGGATCGAGGCTTCGGTCGAGCTCGGCTGCCTGCTCCTCCTCCCCGGCCCCGTGCAGTCGGACGATCTCCGCCATTCGCTCCCCGACGAGGTGGGATGCCACGAGGATTCCCCCGGTTCCCCCAGCATCGAGGCAGCGGAGGAGTCCGGAATCGTTCCCCGCCAGCAGTTCGAGTCCATCGATCGGCCCGATCTCATCATCATTTGCCTGTTTCACCGCGACGACGTTCGGCGACCTACCTATCTCGGCGAGGAGATCGGGCGGCATGTTGACGACGACCCGAGAGGGAATGTTGTAGAGGATGATCGGGAGCTCCGCCACGGCCTCGGCAACGGCGCCGAAATGGGCGATAAGACCAGCCCGATTCGGTCGGTTGTAGTAGGGCGTGACCACCAGGGCAGCATCGGCCCCCGCCTCTGCCGCAAGTCGGGTCAACTCGACCGTATGGCGGGTGTCGTTCGAGCCGGTTCCGAGTGCTACGGGTACATCCTTCCCGACCTCGTCGAGCACCGCCTCGAGCAGGGCGACCTTCTCGCCATCGTCGAGGGTCGGTGACTCACCGGTGGTCCCGCCGACCACCAGTCCGCTCGAGCCATGCTCGACCAGATGGCTGGCGACCCGTCTCGAGCCGTCGAGGTCGAGTCGCCCGTCCTCCTCGAAAGCGGTGACCATCGCGGTCACCGTTCCGCGCAGGGGATTCTCGACCAGGTCAGGCGTCATCGGGACCGTCATCTGCAACGAGCTGGGGGCGGCGATCCGTCCAGGGAAGGGCCTCTTCCATCTGCGCTGCGACCCTCAGGAGCAGGTCCTCCCTCCAGATCGGGGCAACGAACTGAATGCCAATCGGCAGGCCGTTCGCGCTCCACGCAAGTGGCAGGGAGATGGCTGGCTGGCCGGTGGCGTTGAAGATCCCGGTGAAGCCGGCAAGCTCCCGGGCGGTCTGCATCGGGGCCATCGGATCCGGTCCGCCATCGTCATAGGTCCCCAGCGGTTGGGGCAGCTGGGTGATCGTCGGGGTCATCACGAGGTCGATTCCGCCCTGGTAGAGGCCGGCGACGATTCGAGCAAGGAACTGGTGCCGATTGACTGCGTGGAGGTAGTCGGCACCACTCTCATCCCTCCCTCGCTCGGTCAGGGCCCAGGTCAGGGGCTCCATGTCGTCGGGTCCGAGCTCCCGGCCGGCAACGATCTGGACGGTCGCCGTGGTCTCTGCGACTCCGGCCGCCCACCGCGTGATGAAGGTCTGGAACAGCTCCTCTTCCTGGCCCTCCAGTGGCATCGCGGGGTTAGAGACGGTGTGACCGAGTCCCTCGAGCGTGCCGGCCACTGCCTGCACTGCCTCGGCAACCTCAGGGGCAACTGCATCCCCTGTCAATGAGTCGAGCAGAACCGCCACGTGCAGGGCTCCCGGATCAGCACCCGCTTCCTCTCCGTAGGGCCTCTCGGGTGGGGGTGCGGCATAAGGGTCACCCGGCTCCGGACCGTGGGCCAGGTCGAGCATCGCCGCTGCATCACGAACCGAACGGGTCAGTACGAACTCGCTCACCAGTCCGGACATCGAATCGCCGACGTAAGGAGCCTGGGAGACCCTCGCACGGCTCGGCTTGAGTCCAACCAGCCCGTTGACGGAAGCGGGGATTCGAATCGACCCTCCTCCATCGTTTGCGTGGGCGACCGGGACGATCCTCGCGGCGACCGCGGCTCCGGAGCCTCCACTGGAGCCCCCGGGGCTCCGCTCGAGGTCCCATGGGTTTCTGGTTGGCCCGTAGGCGGTGGGCTCGGTAGTCGGGAGGATCCCGAATTCCGGTGTGTTGGTCTTACCGATCGTGACCAGGCCGGATCCCTTGAACCTGAGGCCGAGGGTCGTGTCGAGGGGGGCTCTGAATCCGAGTTCCTTGAGGACGCGGGATCCCGTGTGAAGTGGTTGGCCGGCAAGGCAGGCACCGAGATCCTTGAACAGGAATGGGACCCCCCGGAAAGGGCCATCGGGAAGGTCCCCCGAGGCCTGCTCACTCGCCTCGTCGTAGAACTCGTGAATCACGGAATTGAGGGTCGGATTGACGCTCTCGGCCCTACGGATCGAAGCCTCCACGACCTCGATCGGAGAAAGGTCACCGCGTGCGACCGCCGCCGCCTGGCCGGTCGCATCGAGGTCGAGGATCTCGTCATCAGCCCTCTCTTCGCTCACTGGCTCATCCCTCCAGTTCCCTCGAGCAGGTGCTCCAGTCCCACCGTAAAACGTTCCGGGAGGTCACCGACCCTCCTGATCGCAAGGACCACCCCAGGCATGAAGGCCAGGCGGTCTGTCGAATCGTGCCTCACGGTAAGGGTCTCCCCGGTCCCCCCGAAGATCACCTCCTGGTGAGCGACGAGGCCCGGCAGCCTGATCGAGTGGATCGGCTCGTTGACGACGCCCCCGGCCTCCTCGATCAAGTCCCTCGTCCTGGCTGCCGTCCCGGACGGCCTGTCCAGCTTCCCTTCATGGTGGAACTCGATGATTTCCGCAGGACCCATGCTCCGCGCTGCAACCTTCGAGAATTCCATCATCAGCACGGCCCCGATTGCGAAGTTCGGGGCCACGAAGACGTTCGCATTCGAAGCATTTGCGTGGGCCTCCAGCTCCGAGAGGTCGAACCCCGTCGTACCGACGACTGCATGAACCCCGGCATCGAGAGCGGCCTTTGCGTTCGGCAGCGCTGACTCCGGCGTCGTGAAGTCGACCATTACGTCTGCCCCCGAGAGGGCCTCCTCCAGCGAGCCACCAGTTGCCGTGTCGAACCGACCGCTCAGCTCAAGGCCCTCTGCATCCTCGACCGCCTCGCACACCGTCCTGCCCATCTTGCCGTCCGAGCCCGCAACGGCCACCCCGATCGCACTCAAGCTGCGGTCACCCCCTCCAGGACCGCTGTTGACTCGGCTATCAAGCCGGTGTCGGGGCCGACGCAGGCTGACGACGGTGGGACCCGGCCGAGGATCTCCACTGCCAGGGACAGCACGTCCTCCTGACCGACTGCGTCGATCCGATCCAACATCTCGTCGAGGCTGAGGATCGGCAGGCCGTGAAGAACCGCGCGCCCGATTCGGGACATCCGGGCTGCGTTCGATTCCTCCGCCAGGACCAGTCGGCCCTTGACCAGTTCCTTCGCTCGCTCGACCTCCTCGACCCCGGGTGCGACGGTAGTGATCCGAGCCATCTCTTCGGCGATTATCTCGCAGACCTCGCCGAGGTTCTCCCCCCTCGTGCCGGCATGTATCGCGAAGAGGCCCGTATCGCTGTACTGCTCCGAATAGGTTCCGACCGAATAGGCGAGCCCACGCTCTTCGCGAATCCTGGTGAACAGGCGCGACGATGCTGACCCACCGAGGACCGAGTCGAGTATGGCGAGACAGAATCGCCTGTCGTCGGCTCGATCGATGCCCGGGGTCCCGACCACCAGGTGATACTGCTCCGTCTCCTTTTCGAAGGCCCTTGTCGACCCTGGATCGGCCGGGGCGACTCCGGTGGGCTCCTCAGGGTCGCCGGGGCCGGGTGAGAGCTCGGCCGCGAGGGCAACGAGGTGGTCGTGGTCTACATTGCCGGCTGCCGAGATGACGATCGCCGGCCCCCTGTAACGGGCGTCGTGGTAGTCCCGGATGCGTTCCTTCGATATCGATCCGATCACCTCTTCAGTTCCGATGATTGGTCTGCCCAGGGGGGTGTCTCCGAATACGGCCTCGGCAATCAGGTCGTGGGCGATCGAATCCGGGTCATCCCCATACATCGCGATCTCCTCGATCACGACCTGGCGCTCGGAGTCGATCTCTGAGAGCGTGGGCGTCAGGAACATGCCTCCGAGTACCTCGAAGGCCCGGTCGAGGTGGCGGTCGAGGAACCGTGCGTACAGATGGGTCGCCTCCTTGCTGGTGAAGGCGTTGAACTGGGCGCCGATCCCATCGAGGAGCTCGGAGATCTCTACCGCCGAGAGATCGGGGGTCCCCTTGAAAAGCAGGTGCTCGAGGAAGTGGGAAACCCCTGCCTCCGACTCCGACTCGTCACGGGATCCCGTCCTCACCCAGAACCCCAGAGCAACGGAGCGCATGTCGGGGACGGTCTCGGTGACCACCCTGATGCCGGCCGGAGTCTCGCTCAGGCGGGCTACTTCGGACATCTAACCCCTGCGGTCCCGCTCTCCCCGCTCGCGCCGACGGCGGCCGCCCTCTCTCGGGGGCCTCCCCCCGCCTCCGCCGTTCTTCGAGAGCTCGGCGATTTCCTCGGGACTCTTGCCCTGGATCGCGGGGTCGTCAGTCAGGCGAAGCCCGATTCGACCGCGTTCCCGGTCGACTTCGGCCACCGTGACATCGATCTCCTGGCCCGACTCGAGAACGTCCTCGACGGTCTCCACCCTGCCGCCTGGCTTGACGTTCGAAATATGGAGCAGGCCGTCCGTGCCCTTCGTCAGCTCGACGAAGGCGCCGAAGGTCGTCGTCTTGACCACCTTGGCTGACGGGTAACGGTCCCCGATCTCGGCCTCTTTGGTCATCGACTCGATCCTCGCAACCGCTTCCTCGACCTGGGTACCGGTCGGGGCGTAGATCCGGATCGTGCCATCGTCCTCGACGTCGATCTCGGCTTCGAACTCTTCGCAGAGCGACCTGATCGTCTCGCCACCCTTGCCGATGACCGCTCCGATCTTCTCCTGGTCGATCTTGATCGACTCGATCCTCGGTGCCTGGGGCGAGAGCTGCTCGCGCGGCCCGTCGATCGCCTCGGCCATCTTGCCGAGGATGAACAGTCGGCCCTGGCGTGCCTGCTCCAGCGCATCTCGGAGGATGTCGAAGTTGACTCCAGTGATCTTGATGTCCATCTGGAGGGCGTTGATGCCGTCGGCCGTGCCGGCCACCTTGAAGTCCATGTCGCCAAGGTGATCTTCGACCCCAGCGATATCGGTCAGGACGATGTAGTCATCGCCTTCCTTGATCAGACCCATCGCGACGCCGGCGACCGGGGCAGATACCGGAACGCCCGCGGCCTGCAGGGCCATCGAGGAGGCACAGACCGAACCCATCGATGAAGAACCGTTCGACTCGAGCGTCTCGGAGACGGCCCGGATCACGTACGGGAACTCCTCCTGGTCCGGGATCGATGGCAGGATTGCCCGCTCGGCAAGCGCTCCGTGGCCTATGTCCCTCCGCTTCGGGCCGCGCATGAAGCCGGCCTCGCCCACCGAGAACGGCGGGAAGTTGTAGTGGTGCCAAAAGGTCTTGGAGGTCTCCAGGCCAAGGCCGTCCACTCGCATGTCCATCCGGGTCGTCCCCAAGGTGACGTTTCCAAGGATCTGGGTTTCACCCCTCGTGAAGAGTGCGGACCCGTGGACCATCGGCGAAATATCGACCTCACACTCGATCGGACGGATCTCATCCTGCGCCCGGCCATCGGGCCGACGCTTGTCCACGGCGATCGAGCGTCGGATGATTTCCTTCTCGACCGAACCGAAGACTGCTTTGACCTCGGCCAACTGATCGGGATCGGGCTCGCCATCATCGCCGGGCGGTGCCAGCTCGGTGACGACCTCCTCCTTCACTCCGGCGAGGGCGTCCTGTCGCTCGAGCTTTCCCTCGATCATCGCCGCATCGGCGATCTTGGAACCCCAGCCGTCGCGGACCTTCGCAACGAGGGCCTCGTCGAGCTGGGGAGCCTCGACAACGATCTTCTCCTTGCCGGCCTTCTGGCGCAGGTCCTCAATCGTCTCGACGATCTTCTTGATCTCACCGTGGGCGATGTCCAGCGCGTCGAGGATCTCGGCCTCGGTCACGCCGTTGGCACCCGCCTCGACCATCAGGATTGCGTCCTTGGTGCCGGCGACGATCAAATCGAGGTCGAGGGCCGCGTGGTCCTCCTCGGCCGGGTTTACGACGAAATCACCTTCCAGCTTGCCGATCCTCACTGCGCCGACGTGGTCGCCCACCGGTATGTCGGAGACGGCCAGCGCAGCCGACGCGCCATTCATCGCGAGGATGTCGTACGGATGCTCTCCGTCGACCGACAGCGGCATGGCAACCAGCTGGGTTTCGTAGTGCCAGCCCTTCGGGAAGAGTGGTCGCAGCGGGCGGTCGATCATCCTTGCTGTGAGGGTGGCCTTCTCGCCGGCTCGCGCCTCCCGTCTGAAGAACGAGCCCGGGATCTTCCCGGCGGCGTAGAAGCGCTCTTCGACATCGACCGTCAGGGGAAGGAAATCGAAGTCCTTGAGGGCCCCCTTCGTTGCGGTGCAGAGTACGGCGGTCTCGCCGGACCGAACGACTACGGCTCCGCTTGCCTGCTTTGCCAGCTTGCCGGTCTCGAAGGAGATTTCCCCGTCACCGACGCGCACGGAGACGTGCGTCACATCAAACATGCTCATGTTTCTTTTTCCATCCCGACCGCCCGGATGGCGGCCTCTTGTCTTCTGAACTTTCGTTCCTTGTCCCGGAACAGACTACACGGACCGGGATTCGACGACGGCCGGCGCTCCCCCGGTGCGGAGGATTGCGATCAGATCGCGTCGAGGATCGCTGAGGTCGGGGGTATGTCGGCCGGGCTATCGGACTCGTGTACCCACTCGACCGTCCCGTCGCCGTCGATCAGGACGAGGCAACGGTTCGAAAGGCCCGCTCCATCGAGGTAGGTCCCGTAGGCGGAGGCAACCTCCCCCTTCGGTTCGAAGTCGGCGAGCAGAACGGTGTCGATACCCAGCTTCTCCCTGAAGGCGGCGTGGGCGAACGCGGAGTCGACGCTTATCCCGACCAGATCGACGCCGGCCTCCTCCAGATCCGGTCCGATTGCCTGGTATGCCGACAGCTGGTCGGTGCAGACCGGGCTGAAATCGAGTGGGTAGAAGACCAGGAGGACCCTTCTGCCTGCGAAGTCCGACAGGGACACTTCCTTACCCTCATGGTTGGGCAGGGTGAAGTCAGGGGCCTTTTCGCCGGCTTTGATCAATGCCTCAAGCCGAGCTCGGCAACCAGCTCGCGATAACGATCGAGATCCTTGCGTTCGAGGTAGCGGAGCAGGCGACGGCGCTTGCCAACCATCATCAGGAGACCCCTTCGGGAATGGTGGTCCTTGGCGTGGTCCTTGAGGTGCCCCGTGAGATCGTTGATCCGCTCGGTGAGCAGCGCGATCTGGACTTCGGTCGATCCGGTATCGCCGGCCGATCGGCCGTACTTCTCGATCAGTTTCGATTTCTCTTCGCTGGTGAGGGTCATCACGGTTTCTGCTGGAGCGTCACGCTCCGGACGGGCGCTGGAAGCTAGCACAGACCCTTCGGGCATCCTCGACGTCGATCTTCATCTGGTCGATCAACTCCTCGGCTCCCGGGTAAGCCTTCTCGCCCCGCAGGCGCTCGACGAAGGCGACCCGGAGATCCTGGCCGTAGAGGTCTTCGTCGGCATCGATCAGGTGGGCCTCGACCAAGACGCCCCGACCGGAGTCGAAGGTGGGCCTAACCCCGACATTGACCGCTGCCGGCCTGCCGTCGGCGAAAGCGGCGTAGACCCCGTGCCCCGGAGTCGCAAGGCGGGCGTCGGGGACCAGGTTCGCGGTCGGAAAACCGAGGGCCCTTCCCCTTCCGTCCCCCTCGACGACTGTCCCCTGCATCATGAATGGCGAACCGAGGCAGTCCATCGCAGCCCCCACCTCCCCTGAGGCGATGAGTGCCCGGATCCTCGTCGAGGAGACCGTTTCCCCATCCACTTCGACCAGGGGAACCACCCGGGTCTCGAATTCCTCTCTTTCGGCCAGCATCTCCGGGGTTCCCCTGGCCCTGGCGCCGAACCGAAAGTTCTGACCAACGGATACCGATCTCGCCCCCAGGCGTTCGACCAGGATCTTCTCGATGAACTCTTCGGGCGTCGTCTGGGTGAACTCCCGGTCGAAGGGGATCACCACGATCTCCTTCACTCCTATCCCCTCGAGCACGTCCCGCTTCACCTCGAAGGGCATGAGCAGCTTCGGGGCGGCCTCGGGCTTCAGGGCCTCGAGGGGATGGGGCTCGAAGGTCAGGACGGTCTCGAAACCCTCGATCACGTCACGGTGACCGAGGTGGACTCCATCGAAGGTCCCGATCGCGACGGAACGATCACGGGGCTCCACCCGTTCCAGGTCCACGGTGAGGATTTCTCCGGCCATCTGCCTAACTATCCCGAAGCCGGCCGGATTACGATCTCCGGCTGAATCTCCCCCGCCGTCTCCCTGCCCACCGAGACCACCTCCCCTTCCTCGACCAGGACTACCTCTTCCCCTTCCGGAAGCGACTCACGGACCGAAATCCGTACTCCGTTTCCCACTGCTTCCGCCTGAGCCCGATCAAGGTCCACCCTCGGCATGAAGGAGAGTGCCTCGACCGGATCGACCAGGCACCCGGCACGATCGATCTCCAGTCCTCCGATCGCCGTCCGCCTGAGCTCCTCGCAGTAGGCGTCGCCCAGCCCCGAAATCAGCTCTCGAACGTAGGTCCCTGAACTCACCTCGAGGTCGAACGTTGCCCGCTCCGGGGTTCCGGTGGGATCGAGCTCGGTCTCCAGGAGCTCGGCCCGCTGGACCGTGACTGTCCTCGTCGGACGCTCAGCAAGGACCTCGCCGCGCCTGGCCTTCCGGTAGAGCCGTTCTCCTCCGACTCTTACGGCAGAGGTCATCGGGACCATCTGCTCCCGGCTACCGGACGAAATCGCAAGGTTCGCTGGAATCCTCCCGGTCTCCTGGAGGATCCCATCCGGGTCGCCAGTGTCGGATGTCCAGCCGAGCCTCGCAACGGCCCGGTAGCGCTTCGGGAGGCCTACAAGGTACTTCTGGAGTCGAGTGGCACGACCGAGGAGGATCACCATCAGGCCCGTTGCGAAAGGATCGAGCGTCCCCGCGTGACCTGCCTTGAGCCCCGTCTGTTTCCTCACTTCCTCGACCAGGTCGTGGGACGTGATCCCTGGCGGTTTGTCCCAGAGGAGGACCCCCGCGTCGCCCGCAGGAATCGGGAGGTCCTCCGGGCTAACTCCCGCCACTGAGCTCTTCGCAGATCCGGGCGATGATCTCCTGGTACTCGAGTTCCGATGAACAGCCGGCCGCCTTCACGTGGCCCCCGCCGCCGAACCCTCGGGCGATCCGGGACACGTCGACCCCCGGTTTGGCCGCCCGCAGACTTATCCGCCGACTGGAGCCATCGGTGGCCAGCTGATCCCTGATCACCGCGGCCACTTCGACACCCTCTATCGATCTCAGATGGTCGACGATCCCCTCGGTCATCTCCTCCCCCGAGCCCGTTTCCTCGTAGTCGGTCGAGGTGATGTGGGTCGTCACGAGGCGCCCCTCGCAGTCGATACGGAGCTTTTCGAGCGCCCGACCCAACAGGGCCAGCTTTTCGATCGGGAGACTCTCGTAGACCCGTGAGTTGACGTCATCGACGTCGACGCCCGCCCTCAGCAACTCGGCCGCGACCTCGTGGGTCTCTGGCGAGGTCGAGTCGTACATGAACTTCCCGGTATCGGTGACGACCCCGATGTAGAGGGCAGTCGCGATCAATGGGGTCACCGTAACGTCGAGCTCCCGGGCAAGCCGGTAGACGATTTCGGCGGTGCTCGAAGCCTCGGGGTCCACGAAGAAGGTGTCACCGAAATCGGTGTTGTCGTGGTGGTGATCGAGGTTGACCACGGTCAGCCCACCCTCGAGCAGGAAGTCAACCGGCATCCGCTCGGCATTTCCACAGTCCAGGAAGACCACGACCCGATCCCCCAAGTCGGCCGGTGCCTCATGGAAGACGTTCTCGAGCGGGATGTGCCGGTATTCCGATGGGAGCGGGAATTCCTTGGCAGCGAGGAACATCACCGAGTCCTTCCCGAGGTAGCCGAGCAACTCGTGCATCCCGAGCAGGGATCCGAGTGCGTCCCCATCGGGTCCCTCATGGGTCGTCAGGAGGAATTTCTGATTGGAATCGAGCAGCTCGACGACGTCCTCGAGTGAGCCCCTCGAGCCCGCTCCGTGCTTCGCTGCGGCCGGATCATTCATTGGGTTTCCTCGTTTCCTTCGTCGAGCAGGTGGGCGATCCTCAAGCCGGTCTCGACTGCCTCGTCGTACTCGAAACGGAGCGTCGGGGTCCGCTTGAGCCGGGTCTCGGAGGCAATCGCAGCCTGAAGGGTTCCGTGGGCCCTGTCGAGTGCCTCCTGGGCCCCCTCTCGTTCCTCTGGCCCACCGAGAACAGTGAAGTAGACCCGGGCATGGCGGAGATCCGGGCTGGTGTCGACCTCCGTGATCGTCACGGGTTCGAGTCCGGGGTCGGCCAGCTCCTTGACCTCCTCGCCGAGCACCTCCCGAAGCACCTCGTTGACCCGACGCATCCGCGGGACGGCCATGGATCCCCCTCTAGGCGAGTGTCTGTTCGACTTCGCGGGTCGAGAAGAATTCGAGCACGTCGCCAACCTTGACGTCCTGGTAGTCCTCCAGAACGATCCCGCACTCCTGACCTTCCTCGACCCGGTCGACTGCATCCTTGAACCTCCTCAGGGAGCCGAGCCGGCCGGTCCAGACCACGGTTCCCTCTCGCACGAGCCTTGCCTCGGCCTCGCGGGTAATGACCCCCTCGGTTACCTGACAGCCAGCGATTCGACCGATCTTCGACGCCTTGAAGACCTCCTTGACCTCTGCCTCCCCCAGGGCCTCTTCCACCTCCACGGTGTCGAGCATGCCCTCCATCGCAGCCCGGAGGTCCTCGGTGACCTTGTAAATGACCGAATACGTCCTGACGTCCACCCCTTCGGCCTGGGCCGCCTTCCGTGCGTCGCTCAGCGGCCGGACGTTGAATCCGATGATCACGGCACCCGAGGCGGCAGCGAGCATGACGTCGGACTCGTTGATCCCCCCGGTCTGGGCGTGGATCACGTTGATCGCGACCTGCTCCTGGGGAACCTTCGCGATCTCGTCCTGGAGCGCCTCGAGCGAACCTGCAACGTCGCTCTTGAGGACGACGTTCAGCTCCTTGAGCTCGCCGGCCTGAGCCTTGGCGAAGATCTCGTCAAGGGTTACCTTTCTCGCCTGACGCCGAGCTATGGCCTCGGCCTTCAGCCGGTTCTGCTTCTCCCCCGCTACCTGGCGTGCCTCCCGGTCATTCGCGACGGCCTGTACGAATTCCCCGGCCTCGCAGACTCCGTCGAAGCCGAGAACCTCGACCGGCATGCCGGGGACGGCCTCCGAAACATCTGCCCCCGTGTAGTCATGCATCGCACGGACCTTGCCCCAGACGGGGCCCGCAACCACCGAGTCGCCGACCTTGAGTGTGCCCCTCTGCACCAGCACCGTCACGACCGGCCCCCGACCTGGATCGAGCTGGGACTCGACCACCGTGCCGGACGCCGGGGCGTCGGGGTTCGCCGAGAGCTCCTCGAGTTCGGTGACCAGGATGATCATGTCGAGGAGGTTGTCGAGTCCCTGGCCGGTCTTTGCGGAGACGTCGCAGTAGACGGTGTCCCCTCCCCAGTCCTCGGGGTTAAGGCCTTCTGAGGCCAGGTCGTTCCGGATCCGGTCGGGCTGCGCCCCCTCCAGGTCGACCTTGTTGACCGCGATCAGCATCGGTACCTCGGCCGCACGGGCGTGGTCGATTGCCTCGCGGGTCTGGGGCATCACCCCGTCGTCGGCAGCGACCACGATCACGGCTACATCGGTCACCTGGGCGCCCCTCGCGCGCATCGCCGTGAATGCCTCGTGGCCCGGGGTGTCCAGAAAGGTAATCGTGTCCCCGTTGTGATGCACCTGGTAGGCCCCGATGTGCTGGGTGATCCCTCCCGCCTCCCCGGCTGCAACCTCGGTCTGCCTGATCGCATCGAGGAGCGAGGTCTTGCCGTGGTCGACGTGCCCCATGATCGTCACCACTGGCGGGCGGTCCTCGAGCGAGTCGGCGGAGTCCTCAAAGTCCGGTACCTCGGGTTCCTCCTCGGCCGCAGAAACGATCTCGATCTTTCGCTCGTACTCGTCAGCTATCGCCTGGACCGACTCATCGGTGAGGGTCTGGGTGAGGGTCGCCATCTCCCCCATCGTCATCAGCTTCTTGATCAGGTCTGCCGAGCTCAGGTCGAGCAACTCCGCGAGCTCGCGGACGGTCACCCCCGAGTTGATCCTGGTGGCCTGTGGTGCCTCCGGTTCTTTCTCGATCGGTGACGGTTCCTCGAGCACCGGCTTCCGACGACGACCGCCCCTTCGGCGTGGAGGTCGCTGGGGCGGTGGAGGCCCTCCCTGGTCGCGCCTCGAGGCATTCGAGTCGATGACGACACGTCGGCGCTTCTTGCCGCCGGCCGACGCTCCGGCCTGGCCGTCTGCCGGGGGCGCGGGTCCAGCCCCCGGCTTGACAGGCCTCGACGACTTGGACTTCGAGCCCTCAGCCGCCTTGGGAGCGGGTTTCGCCGCCCCTTCCTTCGTCGATTGCCCCTTCGATCCGGACGCTCCGGATGAACCGGCCTTCGCCAGAGCTTCGAGGGCTACAGCCTCCTCGACGCTCGACGCTGCCGCCTTCACCTCGGTGCCGGCGGCAGTGAGGGCGGCTATCAGCTCCTTGCTGGTAACCCCCTCGGCCTTGGCAATCTCGTAGACCCGCTTCCGGCTCACTCCTCCGGACTTCCTCCATCCTCGACAACCACGT
>CAITDZ010000184.1 GCA_903891285.1 uncultured Solirubrobacterales bacterium | reverse complement strand
TATCCCGGACCTATCGCCGAGCGGGGAACTACCGGATCCGGGTCCGCCTGACCGACACCTTCGGCCGCACCGCGACCAGGGCGATCAGGCTCGAAGTCGGCTGAGAACCTGACCGTTTCACTCCGGGGTCGGGCTGATTGAACCGCGCCAGCGACCGGCTCAGGTCCGGGATTGATCCCGAAGGATTCGGCCGATTTTCGGTGTAGTCTGGCGGCGTGTTCGATGAGCCCAAGGTCGAGGGAAGAGGCGCCTTACGGCCGATCTGGGCCGTGGCCTTCCTGGCAGGCGCCCTGATCCTGTCGGGGTGTGGATCCGACGACCCCGGAGAATCGGAGCCAACCACTGCAAACCGGGAGGCTTCGGCGAGTACGAAGGGCAGCTGTCCGGCGTCGAAGAACAGTGAGGAGCGGGAACTCATCTACGACAACTACCTCGACCTACCGATCATCATCGGCTCCTATCCCGAATCGATCGACTGCTACGACTGGGGGTCACGGACCCCGGCCTCCTACGGAAACATGACACTCGACCCAGGGGAGCGCCGAATCATCACGGTCGACGACAACAACGTAACTCGCGGGAAGGCCTGGAACACCGCAGTCAGGGTGACCGTTGCTCCGGGCGTAGGAGGGGGTCTCCACGTGCTTCGGCTGGGCCTGTACGGAAGAGCGAGATTCGAGCTCTACGGGGGTACGGATTCGTCAGGAGGATCCGGGACGACGAAGTGGTGCACGTCTGTCGCAGGGCGCAACTCCTGCGTCCTGCCGCTCGATTTCGCCCCGGAGACGCTAAAAAAGACAGGCGGGCCGATCCAGGCCCGAGTGGCTGGCTCGACCCTGGCGATCGAGCGGCGCCCGTGACCTTGATGCGGGGGGCGAGGGGTGCCTTCGACCGGACCGCGGGCCCCGTCGCCTGGATTTCCGTGGTCGCCCTGATAGGCGGCCTCGGCCTGCTCTCGGGCTGTGGCTCAGATGATCCGTCCAGGACCACTGCGAAGCGTGAGGCCGCTTCAGGCTCGCCCACCTACTGTTCGGGCGGCAACGCGAGGACCGGCCGAGTCAACTTGGAGAATCGGCTGAATCTCGGAATCCGGTTCAAGTTCGACCAGATCGACTGCGCCGACTGGAGCGGCCCTACCCCGGCGGCCAGTAGCCCTCTCACCCTCGGCTCGCCGACCCGAGCCGGACCGGCGTTCAGGGGAAGTTTCGACGTCACGATCAAGACCAGCCTCTCCGGGGCCACCTGCAACTCCCCGTGGCGGACTCGAATCCTCACGACCAACGGAAAGGAGCTCGCCACCTTCCGCACCAGGCTGTACTGCGGAGGCGGGTCGAGCAGCCCCCCGGTGTATCTGCAGATCTACACCGACGGGAATTACTCCTACCGGAACACCATTCCGATCCCGCCAGACCTGATCGGCGGAACGTATGCCTACGTCGGTCTCTCGAACAACCTCAACCTCTTCGTAAAGCCGGGGGGCGGACCCGCTGCGGTACGCGGTTGAGCGGTGGAGGCCGGGCGGTTTCCCTTCCGTCCCCCTTTATTTGAGGCCCGGTTGCATCCCTGAGTCCCCCACAACCTCCGACCTGGGAGGGTCGCTTTTTCGGACCGATCCGGCCGGCGTTCGAAGCGCCACCCTCCAGCTATCGAAGGAGGTTTTTCGAGGATTGATGTGTTGATGCAATATCATCAACCGATGCGAACCACTCTGGAAATCGATGACGACGTGATCGCCGCAGCGAAGGAGCTCGCCACGATCGAGGGTCGCTCCCTGGGCGCAGTCGTTTCCGACCTTGTCCGCCGGGGCCTAACCCCGACCAAGGTCGATTCCGAGGACGGGATCCCGGTAATCCGGGTCCCGGCCAGCTCGCCCCCGATCACGCCG
>CAITDZ010000183.1 GCA_903891285.1 uncultured Solirubrobacterales bacterium | reverse complement strand
GAGCGGGTCACCTTCGAGCGGGCCTGGCGGATGGGATCGGGGCAGATCGAGGCGGCCCGGGCGGTCCTCGGCACGACTGACGAGGGGGATGGAGAGTGGCTTCCGGGTGAGGGCGGATCGCCCCTTCGCTTCTGGCAGGCAGAGAGTCCCAGGGCCGAGGCCCAGGCGACCGCCCGCGAGGTCGAGAGGATGCTGGCCGAGGGCGGTGCGGCCGAGTCGGTCGTCGTCGTGGTCGGCGATCCCGATCGGAACGGCCCGGTGATCCAGGCAGCCTTGCTGGAGCGGGGGATCGGCTCGGCCGTCTCGGGAGGGTCGGTCTTCTTCCGCGAATCCGAGGTGAGGGATGCGATCGCATGGCTCAGGACCCTGCTCGACCCTCGGGACTCGACCGCAGTGGCGAGGGTCCTGGTCCGTCCACCGATCGAGATCAGGCCGCCCGACCTCGCCCAGCTGACCAAGATCGCCCGGCGGAGGAAGCTCGACCTGGTCGAGGCGTCGGCCGCGGCAATCGATTCACCCCGGATCTCGCCGGAGTCCCGCGAGCGACTCCGTTCGTTCCTCGAGCTACATCGGGCGGCTTCCTCGGCCTTCGACTCCTACCGCCCCGATGCGTTCGTACGCAGGCTGATCGAGCGAGTCGGGTTCCGCCGGGAGGGCCTTTTCTCGGCAAGGCCGGAGACGGCCGAGCGGCTGATCGGACTAGCGCGTCTGGCCGAGATGGCGACCGAGTGGAGCCAGAGGGAGCCCGACGGCTCGGCAAGGGATTTCGCCGCCTTCGCGGCGGCGATGGCCGAGTCGGGGCTCGAGCCTTCGAACGGACCACGGGTTCCCAAGCAGGGAAAGGTCAGGATCATCGCCCGGCGCGACGTTCGGGCCGGGCATTGGCGGAAGGTCTTCCTGCTCGGTCTCGACCGGGTGCCGGAGGTCGATCGCCAGGCGCTGGCTGCGGCCTTCTCCTGTGCGAGTGAGGAGTTGGTGCTCTCCCGGGTCGGTCAGCCCGAGGGCGCCAAATCGGGGCCCGGCTCGGGCGACCCGTTCACCGCGGCGCTGGAGGCATCCGGAGGCGGGGTGGTCGAGGTCGAGGAGGAGCTCTTCGGCCCGGCCGAGGACCTCCAGTCGGCCTACCGGGCGCTGAGAGACGAGGTGGTCGAGGCTTCCTGGCGGGTCGGGCGGGAGATGGTCGAACCCAGACTCGACACGACCGAGGACCTGAACCGCGCCGTGGCCCGCTACCTGGAGCTGCTCAAGGTGGCGGCCCTCGCCCAGCGCCCCGAAGGAAAGGCTGACCGGGAGGCGATCGACGCCGTCAACGGACTCCTGGCGCAGGTCGCGAGCCCGGAACAGCTGGCCGAGATCGAGGCCTCCTCGCTCGATCCCTCCCTGGTCGCCGCCGAGTCGGAACGCGAGCTGCGGAAGGAACTCGTGGAGTCGAGGTCCGAGCCGTCGCTCGATGCCTTCCTGCCCCGGAGCGGAGGCAGGCTCCGGCTCTCGGCGACCGACATCGACCTCTACCTCTCCTGCCCGCTCAAGTACAAGTTCGCGCGGGTCTTCTCGATTCCAACTCCGAGGACGGTCAACCAGAGGTTCGGGATCCTGATCCACGACGTGCTCGAACGTTTCCACCGCGATGGCGGCGAGGCCGACCCCGGGGAGCTGGTCGGGATGATGGAATCGGGCTGGGCAAGGGCCGGGTTGGAGGATTCGGCCGATGAGGTCCAGTTCCGGGAGCGGGCCCGTGAGGCCCTTACCCGTTACCACCAGCTCGAGGCAGGTTCGGAGTC
>CAITDZ010000182.1 GCA_903891285.1 uncultured Solirubrobacterales bacterium | reverse complement strand
CCGAGGCCAGCTCCCAAACGCCCCTTCCGTCGTAGCCGCCCCGCGGGGCCTTGGCGATCACCGGCCAGCCATGTTCCGATCCGAACCCGGCGACCTGCTCGACCGATCCGGCGAGGAGGTTGGGAGGCACCGGGAACCCCTTCTCGCCCAGCCGTTTGCGGGCAACCGCCTTGTCCTGGGCAAAGAGCTTTGCCTGGGCCGGTGGCGCAAACTGGAGCCCCTCCTCCTCCAATCCCGCGAGGACCTCGGGAGGGACTCCTTCATGGTCGAAGGTGACGACATCGTTTTGATCCGCGAACCGGCGAAGTGCCTCGGGGTCGTCAGCCGCTCCCTCGACGAACCGTGCACCGGCATCTACCGCCGGCTCCTCAGGGGAGGGGGCCAGTACCGAGAGTCCGACATCGAGGTCGACCGCCGCCTGCTGGGTCATCCGGGCGAGCTGCCCGCCGCCGACCATGCCGACCCGCGGTCGACCTGCATCCGGGCCTGGGCCGGTGGCATCAGCCACCGAGCAGCCTCGAGAGTTCCAGGTATAGGGGGATTCCGACGATCAGGTTGAAAGGAAAGGTAACGCCGAGGACGATCGGCAGCGAGAGTCCCGGGTCCGCCTCCGGCAGGGCGAGCCTCATCGCGGCCGGCGCCGCGATGTAGGAAGCACTCGCTGCGAGGGTGGCCAGCAGGGTCGTATCCCCCACCGGAAGCCCGACGATGGTCCCGAGGAGGGCTCCCAAAGTGCCGCCGATCAGTGGCATGTAGATGGCGAAGGCGATCAGGGAGGGGCCGGCCTTTCGAAGCGAGCGGATCCGACGAAATGCGACCAGCCCCATGTCGAGCAGGAAGAGGGCGAGTACTCCGGTGAACGGGGCGACGAAGAAGCCGTCGAGTTCCTTCAGTCCCTGGGCTCCGAGGACGATGCCGATAACGGTGGCGCCGAGAAGGACCAGGATGCTCCCGCTGGTCAAGGCCTCCCGTACCCCCTTCCTCGGTCCCTTCGCATCGGCCCTTCCGGTTCGAGCCAGCAGAACCCCGATCGCTATCGCCGGGGCCTCCATCAGGGCGAGGACTGCAGCCATGTAGCCCTCGGTCGGCTGGCCTATCTCTTCGAGCAGGGCGAGGCCGGCACCGAAGGTGACCAGGCTGACCGAGCCGTAGTGGGCCGCGATCGAGGCTGCGTCGACCCTCGAGACCCGGGTGAACCTGTCCAGGAGGAAGAAGGCGATCAAGGGCAGCGTCAACCCGAGCAGGAGGCCGGACCCGAGCGCGGCCAGGGCCTCGACGCTGACCCCCGAGATCGAGAGTTGCGCCCCACCCTTGAAGCCGATCGCCGCCATCAGGTAGAGGGCCAGGGTCTGGGCGACCTGCTTGGGCAGCCCGACATCGGACTTGACCAGGGCGGCGAAGGCGCCAAGGACGAAGAAGAGGACCCCGGGGGAGATCAGGTTGGTAAGTACGACGTCCATCGACAGGACAATATACGACACATATGACAGGTCTTCTGTTTCCTTATTTTCCTAGCGCTAGACTGCAGGAGTGGCCGAGTGGACCTTCCTGACCAACCACGGACATGCGATCGTCATGCTCGCCCGCGATCCCGAGGCCCGCATTCGCGATCTCGCCCAGGGGATCGGGATCACCGAACGGGCCGCCCAGCGGATCGTCAGTGATCTGGTGGAGGCCGGGTACCTGACCAGGGAGAAGGTCGGACGACGCAACCGGTACTCGATCGACCCTTCCGTCCCCCTCCGTCACCCGCTCGAACGGGAGCACGGGGTCGGTGACCTGCTGAAGGCGGTCGCGGAGCGTCCTCCCCGAAACCGCGGCTGAAGGCGAAGCCGGAGCGGATCGGCCGGTCCTTCATACTCGGTCTTCGATGAATCTGAAGACGACCGTGGTCACCGTTCTCGTGCTGGGGCTGCTCGGCTTCCTCGCCTGGGGCCTTGCCGACAGCCAGGGTGAGGGGCTCGAACCGGGCGGGGAGGTCCCGGTCGAGACCCTTGAGACGCTCCCCGCCGGGGGTACCGGCTCGCTCGCCGACTACCGCGGCCAATGGGTACTGATGAACGTCTGGGCCTCTTGGTGCATTCCCTGCCGGGACGAGTCCCCTGCCCTGGAGAAGTTCGGCAGGCGCCACGGTGATCGGGTGACCGTGCTCGGCGTCGATACCCGGGACCTCTCGACCGACGCTCTTGGCTTCATCGAGGAATTCGGGCTGACCTACCCCCAGCTCCGTGACCCCGACGGGAGCTATGCCGATGCTCTCGAGACCACGGGGGTGCCGGAGTCCTTCCTCATTTCCCCAGGTGGGCGGCTGATCCGGCGGCTGCGGGGGCCGTTCGCCTCGGCGCCCGAGATCACCCGGTTCGCCGCACCGGCCCTCCGGCTTGGAGGGAGAGTCCGTACCGGAGGGGCGGGGTGATGAGCGTCAGGAGAACGACCTGGATGCGGGCAGCGGTCGCCGCACTCCTGGCATCGATCTCACTGCTCACGGTCGTCGAACCGGCGGTCGCCGAACCCGTTGGTCCCAGGGCCAACCTCCCCCAACTCGAAGAGGAGGTGATGTGTCCCGTGTGCGGGACCCTGCTCGGGCTTTCCCGGGCTCCGGCGGCGGAGCGACAGAGGGCCTTCATCAGGGGGTTGATCCGGGAGGGCCGGAGCGAAGACCAGATCAAGGCGGCTCTGGTGGCCGAGTACGGGCCACAGGTCCTGGCCCTGCCGGAGGACGAAGATACGGACGTGTTCGTCTACCTGGTCCCGCTGCTCGGCCTGATCGGTGGGGCAGTCCTGGTCCTGATCGCAGCCATCTCGTGGCGCAGGAAGGCAGAGCGAGAGCTTCCCGAAGTCGAGGGGCCGAGTGGGCCCGAGGCCGAACGGCTCGACCGGGACCTCGACCGGTTCGGTCCCTGAACCACCTTCGAGCCTCCGGAGGAGCCCTTCCTACATGCTTTCCGGGGCCGTGATCCCGAGCAGCTCGAGGGATTCCCGGATCGTCGAACCGGTCACCTCGCAAAGTGCGAGCCGCGAGCGTTCGAGCTCTTCATCGCCGATCCCGACCACCTTGCAGTCGCGATAGAAGGCGTGGAAGGCCGCGGCGAGGCGGGTCGAATAGGCACAGATCCTGTGAGGGGCCCGCTTCTCGGCGGCCTCGTGGACCTCGGCCGGGAAGGCGAGCACCTCGGCAAGCAGCGCCTTCTCGGAGGGGTCGACCGGTTCCTCCGGGAGGGCGCCGGTCGCCTCGATCCCGTCTTCGGCCGCCTTCCGGACGATGCTCTGGATCCGGGCGTGGGCGTACTGGACGTAGAAGACGGGGTTGTCCGAGGTCTTCGACCTTGCCAGCTCGAGGTCGAGGTCGATCGTCCGGTCGTGGCTCCGCTCCAGGAGGAAGAACCGTGCGGCGTCGACCCCGACGTCATCGATCAGGGCGTCGAGGGTGACGATGTCCCCGGCCCGCTTCGACATCTTCGTCTTCTCGCCGGCCTCGACAAGGTGGATCAACTGGAGGATCACCGCCTCGAACCCGGCCGCTCCGCCGCCCAGAGACTCGACTGCGGCGGCCATCCGGGCCACGTAACCGTGGTGGTCCGCCCCGAGCACGTCGAGCAGGAGGGTATGGCCACGGGCGATCTTGTCGGCGTGGTAGGCGACGTCGGCCCCGAAGTAGGTGGGCTCCCCGTTGGAGCGGACCAGCACCCGGTCCTTGTCGTCCCCGAACTCGGTGGTCCTCAGCCAGACGGCACCTTCCGACTCGTAGGTGTGGCCGGACTCCTCCAGCCGCCCCAGGCCCTCCTCGACCAGGCCCCGCTCGTAGAGGGATCGCTCGGAGAAGAAGTCGTCCATCCCCACCCGGAATCGCTCTAGGGACTCCCGGATCGAGTCGAGCATCCAGCCGATCGCGACCTCGCCGACCCGGTCGGCGGGAACGGCCTCGGCAGCAGCTCGGGTCGCCAGCTCTTCGACGTAGGCACCGCGGTAGCCGTCCTCGGGTGGCTCACGCCCCTCCATTCGGGCGATGACAGACTCGGCGAACTTCTCCACCTGGCTACCGCCGTCGTTCACGTAGTACTCGGTGGTCACCGGATGGCCGGTCGCCCTCAGGAGCCGGGCGAGGGAGTCGCCGAAGGCGGCGTGGCGACCGGAGGCCGCGGTCAGGGGTCCTGTCGGGTTGGCCGAGACGAACTCGACCAGGGTGCTCCGGGGGTCGGGGACCGGACCTACCTCGGGGCCACCGGAATCGAATAGCGAGGCGATCGACTCCCTGAACCACCGGTCCGACATGAACAGGTTGACGAACCCCGGTCCGGCGACCTCTACTCGCTCGACCGAGTCGCCGAGGCGCTCGACCAGCTGGGCGGCCAGGTCCTCGGCCACTTCCCGGGGCTGACGACCCCCTGCGGAAGCGACCAGCATCGCGGCGTTGGTTGCGTAGTCGCCGTGTTCGGGGCGGTCGGGTGGGTCGAGCGAGGGTTCGGAGGGCAGAGTGCCGGCGATCCCCGTCGCGACCGCTTCGACCTCCCGCCGGAGCAGGGTAACGGGGTCGTTTGCCGTCATCGGACGGATCCTACGAGAACGGGTGTCGGTTCAGAGGTGGTAGGGCTCTCCGGCGAGGATCTTCGACGCCCTGAACAGCTGCTCGAGCAGGACGATCCGGGCTAGTTGGTGGGCGATCGTCTCGGGCCCGAGCGAGAGGACCTCGTCGGCGCGTTCGAGAACCTCGTCGGGCAGGCCGGTCGGACCCCCGATCGCAATCACGACATCACGCGCGTCGAGCCGACGTGCCTCGAGCCATCCCGACCACTCGAGCGAGTCGAGCATCGAGCCCCTTCCGTCGAGGCAGACGATTCGCACCCCGGAGTCCAGTCGACCCTCCAGGCGATCCGACTCGCGGACCTCGACTACCTCGACCCGGAGCCGGGGTGCGAGCATCTTCAAGTAGTGCTGCTGGGCATCTGCGAACGGGGCCTTGATCCGGCCGACCGCCAGGAGGGTCACCTTCACCGGGCCTGCCCTCCACCAGCTCGATCGGCTTCGAAGGCCCGGGCGAGGCCGACCCGCTGGACCGCCGACGGATGGGTGCCGAAGAGTGCCGTCCAGGCGGGTGGCGGCGCCGGATCCTGGAGGTTGGTCCGGGTCAGGGTCCGCTGGAGCAAGATCGCGGACTGGGGGTCGAGGGTCAGCTCCAGGGATCGCTGGTCGGCTCTCGCCTCGACCTGACGGGAGAGCCAGGATCCAGGGATCGAGATCAGTAGCGAGGCAACCGCGACCCCGAGCGCGAGGGGAGGGATGACCAAGGGGCCTGGCGGCCCATCGCCGCGACGCCGGACGAGGAGCATGGCCAGCATCTGGACCGCGAGCGCAGCCGGCGGAATAACCAGGAGGGCGAAGAGGAGTCCCCGTTCGGGGTCGCGGTACTCGACGTGGGCCAGTTCATGGGCGACGAGGACCTCGGTCTGGCCCGGGCCGAGACGGTCCAGCGCCGTGTCCTGGATCACCACCCGGCGGGACGGGCCGAGCCCGTGGACGTAGGCGTTGACCGCCCTTGTCCGCCGGCTCGCGTCCTCGGTGAAAACACCATCGACCTCTACTCCCGCCTGGGCGGCGATCCGCTCGAGGCTGGCCCTTGCGGGGCCCTCTGGCAGGGGCTCGACCCGGTTGAAGAGGGGTGAGACGACCACCGGCCAGATCCAGATCCAGACGACGGCGAAGGCGCCGAGCACGACGGAGGCGGCTACCCAGAAGAAGCGTCCGAACCGGGCCCACGCCCAGGTCCCGGCCGCGCCCGCAAGGCCCAGCACCACGACGGAAATCAAGAGTCCCTTGAGGCCATCGAGGATCCAGGTTCCGGGGCCGAGGGTGAGCAATCCGTAGTCCGAGCCGACCCTCCAGACGAGGAACCCGAAGGGAAGCCTGACCAGGTAGAGGACCAGGGCAAGTCCGGCCCCGACGATGGCGCCCCCGATGACCGGGCGGGCCGAGAGCCGTGCGATCTGCCCCGGTGAAGGAATCCGACGCTGGAGGGCGAGGACCACGAGGGCTACCAGGGCGGCTGCCTGGCTGAGCAGGCCGAGGACGCGGAGTGCCCCCCTGAACTCCCTGGCCTGGTCGAGCGACTCACCGGAGAGGACGTCGGAGACCGGTACGGACGGGAGTGGCGGGGCCAGTCCACGGCCGAGCAGCCACGCGACCAGCCCGGCCCAGACGACCGCAACCATCCACACGACCGCGACTCGGACCGGATCGGGACCCCGATCGTTCACCGGGGCACTCCCTGTCGGGGAAGAAGGCATCCCGCTCTACGATAGAGAGCGTTCCCGGGCCGGCCGACGGCTCCGGGCAGGGACCGGAGCGGCCGATTCCGTCCGACCAGACCTCAGGCGAAACCATGAAAGTCGCCGTCCTCACAGACACCCACGCCAACCTGCCGGCCCTCGAGACGGTCCTCGAGGAATGCGCAGGACTCGATCCCGACGAGATCTGGTTCCTTGGCGATGCGGTCGGCTACGGGGCACACCCGAACGAGGTGGTCGAACTCCTGGCCGAGCGATGTGACTTGCTGCTGACCGGCAATCACGATCTGGCGGCGCTCGAAGAGCTCGATATATCGACATTCAGTCCCGATGCCGCCGAAGCGGCCCTCTGGACGCGTGACAACCTGAGCGATTCGGCCCGATCGATACTGACCGGGCTGGCCGGACCTTCGGCCACCCGGGAGGGAATCGGCCTCTTCCACGCGTCGCCACGGGATCCGATCTGGGAGTACGTGCTCGACCCCGGTACGGCCAGCGACTGCATGGACGAATCGGAGGCCCGGATCGGCCTGGTCGGGCACTCGCACGTCGCCCTCTGGTTCACCCGACGGGATGAGATGTCACGGGTCTCGGCCGACGGGGCACCCGGTGGGACCGAGCTGGATGCATCCGTCGGGAACTGGCTGATCAACCCCGGAAGCGTCGGACAGCCCCGGGACGGCGACCCGCGGGCGGCCTGGCTCGAACTCGACACCGAAACCTTCACGGTCCGCTACCACCGAACCCCTTACGAGATAGAGCGGGCTGCCACGGCAATCATCGAGGCCGGCCTGCCACCCAACCTCGCCGACCGACTCGGGAGGGGGACGTGATGCGACGGCGCATCACCGGCAGGGTTCGCGGGACCGGTTCTCTAGACTCGATGACGGTGGGAAAGAAGGCGGCACGCCATATGTCGGCTCTTTTCCTCGCCGTTTTCTTGGTCGGTTCGATCGCAGGGTGCGGGACCGACCGGAGCAACTTGTTGAGCTCCGAGACGGCAGAGGGACTGGCAGCCGAGATCGACCGGATCGACACCCTGGTCGCTGCCGGCGACTGCTTTGCCGCCCTCGACAGGGCAGAGGGCGCGAGGGCCGACGTTGCGGCACTCCGGGGCGAGATCGATGACCGCCTGCAGGCGAACCTTCGGGATGGATTGACCCAGCTCCTGATGATGATTCAGGAGGAGTGCGCAACGGATGAGGCCGAACCGGTCGTCGTCGAGGAGGAAGTCGATGACACGGAGTCGGGGGGCGCCAAGCCACAGTCCGACGACCAGGGAAACCAGGGAGATGGCGGTGGCAACAGACCCTCACCCCAGCCGGAGCCCCAGCCCCAGCCCCAGCCAGAACCCGCGCCGACACCCACACCCACTCCACCCGATTCGGGCGGGGTGACACCGGGTGGAGTGAGCCCCGGGACGGGCGGCAGAAGTGGCTGAACCGACGGTGATCGGCGGCCGGTACGAGCTCGGCGAGAAGCTGGGCAGTGGCGGGATGTCGAACGTCTACAGGGCCAACGACCAGGTGCTCGAACGCACGGTCGCGGTCAAGGTGCTGGCCGAGCACCTATCGGACGATGAGCGATTCGTCGCAAGGTTCCGGCGTGAGGCCCTCGCCGTCGCCCGACTGGTCCATCCGAACATCGTCCAGGTCTACGACACGGGCGAGGACGAGGGTCGCTACTTCATCGTGATGGAGTGCGTCGACGGGCGTTCCGGCGCCCAGCTGCTCAAGGGCGATGCGGCGATCGAGCCGTCGACCACGGTCGAAATCGGGGTCCAGGCCTGCGCCGGGCTCGAGTACGCGCATCGCCACGGAATCATCCACCGCGACGTCAAGCCGGGGAACCTGATGATCACCGGAGGACCTGCAGGCGAAGGCGAGACCACCTGCAAGCTGACTGACTTCGGTATCGCCAGGGCGATGGAGCAGACCCGGATCACCCAGGTCGGTTCGGTGGTCGGAACGGCCGCCTACCTGGCACCGGAACAGGTTCGGGGGGAGGAGGCAACACCGGCGACCGACGTCTATGCGCTCGGGGTAGTCCTCTACCAGTTCCTGACCGGCCGACTCCCGTACGAGGGGTCATCCCTGGCCGAGCTCGCGGTCCGGCAGCAGAACGAGAAACCACTCTCCCCGACGACCTACAACGCGGACGTACCCGAGACGGTCGGCGCTGCCGTGATGAGGGCGCTCGAGCACGACCCCGCGATCAGGTTCGGGTCGGCAGCCGAGATGTCGGACGGACTCCAGCGGGGCCTTCGGGGCGAGGACGTGACCGTCCCCCTGGCCGCGGGATCGACCGAGACCAACGTGATGGCCCGGGCCGAAACCGCGACCAGGCCGCTCGAGAGGACTTCGAGGTCGGTCGGAAGCGGCATGCCGGATCTTCCTCCCCCGGTTCCCTCACCGGTCGAGGGTCGCACCGGGATCTCGACCAGGACGAGGAAGAAGCGCTCCGCTCCGGCCAGGTTCCTCAGGTTCCTGGGGGGACTGCTGGCGGTGATCGTGATTGCCGCGGTGGTGGCCGGTGGGGTGATCGCCCTGACCGACCGCACGGCAACGGTGAAGGTCAGGGACTGGGCCGGCCAGTCGGTCGACCAGCTTGCCGGTGAGCTGAGGGACTACGTCCGCCAGAACACCCGCTGAGCGGGTTCCGACTCAAGCCTCCCAGGGAACCGCTCCCCCGATGACCGCTTCGGCGAACCCTGCGTAGCGCCCCTCCCGGATCGCCCGTCGGGCGCCCTCCATCAGGGACTCGACGTAGGAGAGGTTGTGACCGACCAGCAGGTGGACCGCGGTCAGCTCCTCGGCCCGGGAGAGGTAGCTCAGGTAGTCCCTGGTGTGGTTCGAGCAGGCCTCGCATCGACAGCCCTCGACCAGCGGCCCCTCGTCGCCGGTCATCCGGCTCTTCCGGAGGTCGATCCGATACCTCGACCCGGGCTCCGGCGCCAGGGCCATTCCATGCCTGGCGAGCCTGGTCGGCACGGCACAGTCGAACGTGTCGACCCCGAGCCCGATCCCCCTCATCAGGTCGTCGACCTCCCCGATCCCCAGGAGGTGGCGCGGTGCGGCATCCGGAAGGAGCGGCATCGTCATCGAGAGGACACCCCCCATCTCCTCCTTGTCGCGACCGAGGGTCCCCCCTATCGCCACCCCATCGACTGCGGAAGAGGTCACGTACTCGACCGACTCCCGCCGTAAGTCCTCGAAGACGCCGCCCTGGACGATCCCGTAGACGGCCTGCCCCGCCGGACCGTTTACCTCGTGCCAGGCGAGGCACCGATCGAGCCAGCGATGGGTCCGGGCGGTCGAGGCCGCCGTGTAGTCCCGATCGGCCGAGGCCGGCGTGCATTCGTCGAAGACGAGCGCGATGTCCGAACCGAGGGCGGCCTGGACCTCCATCGATGCCTCCGGGGAAAGGGTCAGCAGCGACCCGTCGCGGTAGGACCGAAAGGTCACCCCTTCCTCCTCGATGGAGATGGTCTCGGCCGGACCCCCGGACCTGCGGCCGGTCCCCTTGATCTCATCGGCGACCCCGCCGTGGGCCAACGAGAACACCTGGAAACCGCCTGAGTCGGTGATGATCGCCCCGTCCCACCCCATGAATGAGTGGAGTCCCCCGGCCTCCCTGATCCGGTCGGGTCCCGGCGAGACCAGCAGGTGGTAGGTGTTGCCGAGGACCATCCCGTAGCCGAGTCCCTCGACCTCGGCCGAGGAGAGTCCCCTCACCGTCCCGCTGGTCGCCAGGGGGACGAAGGCCGGGGTCTCGACCGGGCCGTGACCCGTCTTCAGCAGCCCGGTCCTTGCGGCTCCATCGGTAGCGGTCTGCTCGAAGGAGAGTCTCGCCGGATCGTCGCGCATCGTGAGGGAGGTCAGGCTCAGCCGTCGATGATCAGCGAATGGCCGGTCATCTCGGGCGGCTTGGCGATGCCGAGTGCCTCGAGGACGGTCGGGGCGACGTCGGCGAGGATCCCTCCGGACTCCAGCCCCAGCCCCGGGACGGTCAGGACCAGCGGTACCGGGCTGAGCGTGTGGGCCGTATTCGGGCTTCCGTCAGGTTCGACCATCTTCTCGGCATTGCCGTGGTTGGCCGTGACCAGGCATGCGGCTCCAGTCGAGTGGACGGCCTCGACCACCCGGCCGAGCGCCTGGTCCACGGCCTCGACCGCCTCGACCGCGGCCGGTACGACTCCGGTGTGCCCGACCATGTCGGGGTTGGCGAAATTGATGATGCCGAACTTCGGCCTGCCGTTCTTCCAGTCCCCGATGAATGCCCCGGCAGCATCGGCAGCACTCATCGAAGGCTTCTCGTCGTAGGTCGCGACGTCCCGTGGGGAGGGCACCAGGTGGCGGCTCTCTCCTTCCCACTCGTCTTCGCGGCCGCCATTGAAGAAGTAGGTGACGTGGGCGTACTTTTCGGTCTCGGCGACGTGGAGCTGGGCACCGCCCGACTCGGAGATGACCTCTGCAAGGGTGACCGCCGGCCTCTGCTCCGGGAAGGCGACCGGGTAGGGCCATCCCTTCCGGTACTCGGTCATCGTCGTCATCGTGAGCAGCGGCCCACCAGAGCGGGGGAACTCGTCGAACTCCGGGTCGGCCAGCGCGAGGGTCAGCTCGCGGGCCCGGTCTGGACGGAAGTTGACGAAGACGGCCACCTCACCCTCGCCGATCCCGTCGTAATCGCCTACTACGGTCGGGACGATGAACTCATCGGTAACCCCTTCCCCGTAGGAGGTCCGCAGCATGCCGACCGGATCGTCGGTCCGCGGTCCCTCCCCGTGGACGATCGCGTCGTAGGCAAGCCGGACCCTGTCCCAGCGGGTGTCCCGGTCCATCGCGTAATACCGCCCCGAGATCGTCCCGATCCTGCCGGCCGAGCGGAGCCATCTCTCCAGTTCGTCGAGGAATACGGCCCCACCCGTGGGCGAGGTGTCCCTTCCATCGGTGATCGCGTGGAATACCAGGTCGGGGACTCCCTCCTGGGAGGCGAGCTCGATCGATGCCTCGAGGTGTTCCCAGCCGGAGTGGACGCCGCCGTCGGAGACCAGGCCGATCAGGTGGAGCCGTCCGCTTGGACTCTCGATCGCCCGCCGGCAGGCAGCCACCAGGGCCTCGTTCTCGAAGAAGGTCCCATCGGCGATCGCCGAGTCGATCCTGGCCAGGTCCTGGGGGACGATCGCGCCGGCACCGAGGTTCAGGTGGCCGACCTCGGAGTTGCCCATCTGACCTTCCGGGAGGCCGACGTCCGGACCACCAGCGCTCAGGGTCGTATGTGGGAAGTCCGCCCACAGCCGGTCGAAGTTAGGGGTCCGGGCTAGTTCGATCGCGTTGCCCGGTCCCGGTTCGGCAAGTCCCCAGCCATCGAGGATCACCAGCGCCAGGCCGGGGACCGGCAGGGCAGCCGGGCCTCCGTCGAAACCCTCGCTCACGATGTGGGCGCGGCGGCGACGATCGCTGCGAAGTCCTCCGGGGAGAGTGAGGCTCCCCCGACCAATGCCCCGTCAACGTCGGCCGGCGCCAGCAGCTCGGCGGCGTTCTCGGGTTTGACCGAACCGCCGTAGAGGATCCGGACCTTCTCGGCCGCCTCGGCGTCCCGGGTCCGGACCAGTTCACGGACGGTCGCCGCAGCTTCCTCGGCCTGCTCGACCGAGGCAGTCAGGCCGGTCCCGATCGCCCAGATCGGCTCGTAGGCGATCACCACGCGGTCGAGCTGCTCGTCGTGGAGTTCGGCCAGGTCGGTCAGGACCTGTCGGGAGAGGACGGCCTCTGTCTCGTCCGAACGCCGCTCCTCCTCGGTCTCGCCGACGCAGAGGATCGGGGTCAATCCGGCCGAGACCGCCGTGACCATCTTCCTCGCGAGGTTCTCATCGGTCTCGCCGAATTCCTGGCGCCTTTCGGAGTGGCCGAGGACGACCCCGTCGACCCCGAGCTCGACCAGCATCGGGGCCGATATCTCTCCGGTGTAGGCCCCCTGCTCTTCGAAGTGCATGTTCTGGGCGGCGACCTCGACCGGGGATCCCTCACAGGCCGCGACCGCTGCCTCGAGCGAGACGAACGGGGGGCAGATGACGACCTCGGGG
>CAITDZ010000181.1 GCA_903891285.1 uncultured Solirubrobacterales bacterium | reverse complement strand
GGGACATAGCCAGGGCCGTGGTCGAGCAGATCGAGGGCCGGGAGCGGCCGCTGGTCATGCTCCACGACTACCACCTCTACACCGCCCCGGCGATTATCCGGCCCAGGTCCTCGGCCTTGTCGACCGGCTTACCGTCGGCCTCGACCACCACATCGCCACCGACTGCGAAGCGCGTGCCCTGGAAGGTGATCTCCTGATCGCTGCCACGGATCCCGGCCTCGTCGGCGGGTCCCCCGTCGACCACCTCGGCGATCAATGCGCCACCATCGACCCCAAGGCCGAGCTTGTCGGCCAGCTGGGGATAGATCGGCTGGGTGCTGACCCCGATGTAGGCGTAGTTGGCCTCTCCCTCGCCCTGGAGCTGCTCGACCGACTGGAGTATCGAGTTGATCGGGACCCCGAAGCCGACCCCATCGTTGGCACCCGAACGGCTGACGATCTGCTGGCTGATCCCGATCACCCTGCCCGAGGCATCGAGCATCGGGCCGCCCGAGTTACCTGGATTGATCGAGGCGTCTGTCTGGATTGCACCTTCGATCTGGAAGTCGGTAAGCGAGCGGACCGAGCGGCCGATCTGGGAGACGACCCCGGTCGAGAGCGAGCTGTCCTCCCCGAAGGGGCTGCCGATCACGGCAAGCGGCTCACCGACCACCACCCTGTCACTGTCGCCTACGTTCAACGGAACGAGGTCGACGCTCGAGGGGTCGACCTTGATCAGCCCGGTGTCGGTGAAGGGGTCGAAGCCGACCACCTCGGCCGGGACGACGTTGCGGTCGCGGAACTCGACGAATACCCGTTGGGCTGCGGTTCGGTCCTCGCCCTCGCCCTGGGAGATCACGTGTGCGTTGGTGACGATCTCCCCATCACCGTTGAGGACGAAGCCGGAGCCCTGGGCCGCGCCGCCCTGGAACGGACTGGTCGAGGATGAATCGAAGACAGCGTTGATCGCGACCACCCCGTCGGCGGTCCGTTCGTAGATCTCGGCCGGGTTGAAGACCTCGCCGGAGGGTTGGACCGAGACCGAGACGATCTTCCTCTCGATCACCTCACCGCCCCCGGTCGCCACCGGATCGCTGGTTCCGCTTTCGGCGCAGGCGGAGACCCCCGCGACGAGCAGCGCCGCGCCCGCGATCAGGCCAAGCGTGACCGGCCTTCGGTCCCTGCCGAGAAGTCGATGCATCCCGGATGAGGATACGAAACCCGACCCCCCGGCCCGTTCGGATCAGAAGGAGTGCTCGAAACCGTGCTCCCCCAGAGGCCCGGAACGGGGATCCGCAAAGCCCGCAGGCAGCTCGACTCCCTCGCCCTCGACCACCGAGCCGATCACGGTCAGGCCGACACTGGACTGCCCCGCTGCCTGCTCCAGGGGGTCGAGTAGGTGGGGCGGGAAGGTCAATGCGAGCTCGTAGTCGTCGCCACCCAACAGCGCGAACACCACCGGGTCTGCCGCGCCAGGCAGATCGCCGATCTCCTGAAGGTCCGGATCTACCGGAATCGAGTCGGGTTCGAGCTCGATCCCCACCCCCGACTCCCCGGCGATGTGGCCGAGGTCGGCCAGCAGGCCGTCCGAGACGTCGATCATCGCGCTAGCCCCCTCCCGACCGAATGCGACGCCCTCCTCGAGGCGGGGAACGGGTCGAAGGTAGCGATCGATCAATCGGGTGACCGCTGCCCGCTGGCTCTGGACCAGCTCGCCATCGGCCGGACCGTCGGATTCCAGATCCCCGCGAAGGACAAGCCCCGCCCTCGCCCCGCCCAGGCTGCCCGTCACGCCAACCAGGTCCCCGGGTCTGGCGCCGGCCCTGGTAACCGGATCCTGGCCTTCGGGCAGCGATCCGATCGCGGTCACCGAGAGGAAGAGCGCCGGGGAACGAACCACGTCACCGCCGGCCAGGTCCACGCCGAGCCGGTCTGCCGCCTCGACCACCCCGTCTGCCAGCGAGAACCAGAATCCCCGCTCGTGCCCGGGCGGGACCCCGAGAGCGATCAGCACCTGCCCCGGAGTCGCCCCCATTGCGGCCAGATCGGAGAGGGAGACGGCGATCGCCCGGTAGGCGATTCCGGCCGGGTCGTCCCAGCCGCGGGGGAAGTGGACTCCCTCCAGGGAGGTGTCGACCGTGACCACCGGTCCGGAGGAAGGAGGGAGGACGGCCGCATCGTCGCCGGGACCGACCGGCAAGTCGGAGCGGCCGAGCCTCTCCCGCAGGCGATCGATCAGTTCGAACTCTCCAGTTCCTCCGGTCATACCCCTCTGAGAGTATGGCCCGGTCGATGACCGACCAGGCGACCAGCGCCCAGCAGCGCCAGGAGGGCCAGACGGAGACCAAACCGACCTTCCTCGAGCGGGTCGGCTCCGTTGCCGCGAACTTCGGCAGGAGGGCACCGAAGCGCCGCTGGGTCCGGTTCCTGCTCGGCACGGTCCTGACCCTGCTGGTCTTCGGCTTCCTGGTCGCCACGGTGATCTCCCAGTGGTCGGAGATCGAACAGGCAGGGATCTCCTTCGAGGTCTTTTGGCTGATCCCGGCCCTGGCGATCATGGGTGTCTATTTCGTCCTGGCCGGTGCGGCCTGGGGGCTGATCCTCTCCAAGATGGACAGCCCGATAAGCCAGGACAAGGCCCAGCGGACCTTCGCCCAGCCGCTCTTGATCCGCTACATCCCGGGAACGGTCCTCTTCGTCCTGGCGAGGATCCTCCTGACCGAGCGGGCCGGGGTGCCCCGCCGGGTCGCAACCGCGGGAATCTTCTACGAGGCCGTTATTTCTGTTTCGGCCGCCCTCTCGATCGCGGCCTGGTTCCTGATCGCCCATCCCGACCTGGCCGACTACTGGACCAGGTGGCTGCCGCTGGCAATCGTGCCGATGTTCCTCGTCCTCCTCAGCCCGCCGGTCTTCGGCCCAGTCTCGAAGAGCCTCCTGGGCATGCTGGGCCGTGAGCCCTTGCCGAAGATAATGGGATTCCGGTCTGTGGCCGAGCTCTTCGCCCTCTTCCTCGTGATCTGGGCGGTGATGGGGCTCGGTGCCTACCTGGCGGTCCGCTCGGTCCTCGCGGTCGGAATCGACAACGCGATCATCGTCGTCTCCTCCCAGGCGATCGGGTTTCTGGCGGCGATCGCCTCGGCCGTCTTTCCGGCCGGGCTGGGGGTGAAGGATGCGGCTTTCGCCTGGTCGGTCAAGGTCGCCCTGCCGGGCGAGAGCTTTGCCGTGGGTGCTGCCCTTGCGATCGCGGTGAGGGCCGTTCAGACGGTCGCCGAACTCGGCTACATCGGGCTGGTCAGCCTGGTCACCAAGCCCCTTAAGGATTCAAAAGAGGAGCCGCCACCGAAGGCTCCGCCGTCCGAACCAGACCGGGTCAGCCAGGGCTGACCCCACCGCCGCCCGACGGCGCCACGCCACCCCCGCCCGAAGGCGGGGCCGGAGCGGGAGCCGGGGCAGGAGCAGGCGCCGGTTCGGGGGCCGGAACAGGCTCGGGCGTGTTGCCGCCGTCCTGGCCGTCCTGCGGTCGGTCGCCTCGATCTTCGTCCGTTCCCTCCTCAGCCAGCGGGTCGTCGTACTCGCTCACCGTGTCACCCGAGACGGTGTAGTCACCGGCAAAGGAATCCCAGACCATCGACTCCGACGGGACGGGGAAGTCCTCACACGGGATCGCCCCGTACGAGTAGAAGAGGCCCCAGATGTCGGCCGGGAAGGTGCCGCCGGCCACGGTGATCCCGTGGACCGAACTCATCGAGATCTCGTTGGATTCGGGGTAGCCGACCCAGGTCGCGGTCGAGAGGTTGGGCTGGTACCCGGCGAACCAGGCGTCGGTGTAGTTGTCGGTCGTACCGGTCTTCCCGGCCTGACCGAGACAGCCGGTGTAGGCGCCGGTTCCGGTTCCGCCGGTGATGTTCCCATGGAGGATCTGGGTCACTTCGTAGGCAGCGGCCTCGCTCATCACCCGCTCCGGCTTGGAGCGGTCGGGTCGATCGACCTCGCCGTCGGGGAAGACGACTTTGCGAATTGCTACTGGATCCCGGTGTACCCCGCCGGCGGCGAGGGTGCCGTAGGCCGAGGCCATCTCCAGGGGGGAGACGCCGACCTCGAGGCCACCAAGCGACTCGGCCGGATAGCCGTTCAGCTTCGATGTGATCCCCATCTTCCGGGCCATCTCGGCGATCTTGTCGGGGCCGACGTCGAGGGCGAGCTGGGCGTACACCGTGTTGTCGGAGGCGAGGGTCGCTTCGGAGACGCTCATCGTGCCCGAATAG
>CAITDZ010000180.1 GCA_903891285.1 uncultured Solirubrobacterales bacterium | reverse complement strand
GGCATGGAGATAGCCAACTCGTTTACCGAGCTGAACGACCCGGACGAGCAGCGACGGCGTTTCGAGCAGCAGGCGGCGGAGCTGGCCGGCGGTGACGAGGAGGCGCAGCCATACGACGAGTCGTTCGTCGAGGCGCTCGAGCAGGGCATGCCGCCAACCGGCGGGGTCGGCCTCGGGATCGACAGGCTGGTGATGGTCCTGAGTGGTGCCCCTTCGGTCCGTGAGGTCGTGCTCTTTCCGGCGATGCGCGACTGAGTCGGCGACGGTCTGTCGGCTGACGCTACCGTCGGCTGTAGGCTCAGCCCTCCCACTGACTTTCCCACCGAGGAGGACCGATCGTGACGCCCAACCCCCGAAACCGCGCCCTCGCTGAACTCGGCCAGAGCATCTGGGTGGACAACATCACCCGGGCGATGCTCGACGACGGAACCCTCGAGCGGTACATCGACGACTACTCGGTGACCGGCCTCACTTCCAACCCGACGATCTTCGACAAGGCGATCTCCTCCGGCGATGACTACACGGCCCAGATCGTCGAGCTGGCCGGGGCCGGTGAGTTGCCGGAGGCGATCTTCTTCGACCTCGCCCTCGACGACCTCGGCAGGGCCGCCGACCTCTTCATGCCGACCCACGAGCGGACCGACGGGGTGGATGGCTGGGTCTCGCTCGAGGTTTCGCCCCTGCTCGCTGACGACGCCGAGGCAACCGTCGCCCAGGCGGTCGAACTCCATGCCCGGGCCGCTCGGGACAACCTGCTGATCAAGATTCCGGGCACCGAGGCCGGGCTGGCGGCGATCGAGGAGGCGACCTTCCGCGGGATCCCGGTCAACGTCACTCTCCTCTTCTCGAAGGCCCACTATCTCGCCCAGGCCGATGCCTGGATGACCGGGATCGAGCGGAGGATCGAGGCCGGGCTCGACCCGGTAGTCGGATCGGTCGCATCGCTCTTCATCAGCCGGTGGGACGCGGCTGTGATCGACGAGGTACCGGCTGCCCTGAGGGCGAGGCTGGGGATCGCGATCGGTGGGGAGGTGTACGCCGCCTATCGGGAGCTCCTCGACTCGGATCGGGCCGTGCGGATCCGCGATGCAGGGGGACGGATCCAGAAGCTCCTGATGGCCAGCACGGGTACCAAGGACCCCGAGGCCTCGGATGTCCTCTACGTCGAGGGCCTGGCCGCACCCGACACGGTCAACACGATGCCGGAGGCGACCCTGCTCGCATTCGCCGACCACGGTGAGGTTCCGACGCCCCTTCCCGCGGATGGAGGGGAGAGCGAGGAGGTCCTCGCCGCCTACCGGGAGGACGGCTTCGACCTCGAAGCCCTCGGGGACCGTCTCCAGGAGGAAGGCAAGCAGGCCTTCGCCGACTCCTGGGAAGGCCTGATCGACTCGATCTCGGGGCGGCTGCAGACCGTCTGACGGGCGAGGGCCGGGAGTCCGGCCCGGGTATACTCGGGGGGAGCCCGAGACGCCGAGACCGGAGGTCAGATTCCCCGCCGGAGGAGCCAGTAACCGGATAGAAGGGGAGTCGGGCAGCCGGCGACTCTGCCTACCCGGGGACCACCAGGAAAAGAGCCAGAAGAAAGAGATCAGACCCAGAAGGAACATCCGCCGACCGGTGACCGATACTCAGCCACCACCCGGATTGTTTGTGGGATAGGGAAGAGAAACTTGTTCGAGAGATTCACAGAGCGCGCACGACAGGTGGTCGTCCTGGCCCAGGAAGAGGCGCGCACGCTCAAGCACAACTACATCGGGACCGAGCACATCCTGCTCGGCCTGCTGCGTGAGGAAGAGGGGCTGGCGGCGAGGGTTCTAGAGTCGCTCGACATCACGGTCGAGCGGGTGCGAGCCCAGGTCGTCCGGATCGTCGGTTCCGGCGAAGAGGTCACTTCGGGGCAGATCCCCTTCACCCCGCGGGCGAAGAAGGTTCTCGAGCTGGCGCTCCGGGAGGCCCTCAGCCTCGGCCACAACTACATCGGGACCGAGCACATCCTGCTCGGTCTCGTCCGGGAGAACGAGGGTGTCGCGGCACGCATCCTGCTCGATTT
>CAITDZ010000179.1 GCA_903891285.1 uncultured Solirubrobacterales bacterium | reverse complement strand
CCGAAGGGCGAGCTGAAGACCTACGACTGCGGCCACTTCGGTGTCTACCTCGAGCCCCAGTTCGAGCGGGTGGTCGAGGACCAGGTCGAGTTCCTGGGGCGCCACCTGCTCGGTGCCAGGCAGGCGGACGGAGCGGGCGCTACGGCCTAGCGGTCGAGCCCCGTCCGGGGCGAGACCATGATCGGGCAGCCTGCATCGGCCACCAACTTCGAGGTGACCGAGCCGAGCAGCACCCGACGGACGGGCCCGTAGGAGCGGGACCCGAGCAGCAACAGGTCGAGACCTTCGTCGCTCTCCTTGCGGAGCTCCTCAACCGGGTCGCCGACCGGCAGGCTCCTTTCGGGGACGGTGCTCTCGTCCGGGAGCTGGGTCAATGCCTCCTCGAGGTGCTCGTGGGCAACCTGCTCGGCGATCTGGACCAGCTGTTCGCTACTCAGCATCGCGGCACGGGCCAGCATTCCCTCGAGCGGGTCGGCGACGGCTATGACCCGGAGCGACCCGCCCTGAGCCAGACCCACCCCGAGGCGGAGGGCTTCCTCGGCCTCTCGGGAGCCATCGAGCGCGACCCCGACCCGGTCGAGTCGGCGCTCGCCGTTTCGCCAGCCGAGCGGGACGACGGCGACCGTGCAGGGGCCGCCGGTCATCAAGGTGCGGGATACGTGCCCGCCGTGGACCCGGCCGTCCTCGGCACCGGTCGAACCGACCACCAGCAGGTCGGGCTCCAGGTCCTCGACCACCCGGTGGAGGCCACGGGCCGGGGAGAGGCTTGCCCTCACCTCGATTCCGGCATCGATCTCCCGGGCGACTTCCCGGGCTCCTTCGCGGGCCTCCTCGGCCATCCGGATGACCATGTCGGAAGGGAGTGCCGGGACGACGCTCCTTGCGTAGGGCTCGGGCGCGATCGAGGCAATCAGGACCTCCGAGCCGAACCGCTCGGCCAGCTCGGAGCCGAAGGCGACCGCATCCCTGCCGCCGTCGGTCCCGTCGTATCCGATCACGATCTTTTCGAACAACCTTGCCTCCCGGTTCGGTGGACTCGTTCCGCTCCCGGAAACGGTACCGATGCGCACAAAGTCGGCGCCGAAACGCCTATTGTCCCGCTATCACTCCGGCGCTCTATCGACTGGGCAAGTTCGCAGCCCACCACCGAATTCCCGTGATCATCGCCTGGGTCGTGGTCGCTGCCGGGCTGTTCATCCTCTCCTCCTCGGCCGGTCGCGACACCTCGAACAACCTGACGCTCAACGGGACCGGCAGCCAGGAGGCGACCGACCTGCTGGAGAACCGGTGGCCGAAAGCGGCCAACGGATCGAACCCGGTGGCGATCGGCGCTCCGAAGGGCAAGAAGGTCACCGACCCCCAGTACATCCAGCCGATCCAGGAGGTCGTCCAGCGCTTCCAGAAGGACCCGGCGGTCGAATCGGTCGAGAGCCCGCTCGCCGGTACCCCCCAGTCCGACCGGCTGATCAGCAAGGACCAGCGGGTCGCCGTGATCAGCATCACGATCAAGGCCTCACCGTCGGCGCTGACCACAGCGGAGGGCAACCGCCTGGTCGACCTGACCGACCCTGCGAACAAGGCGGGGCTGAAGGTCGGGGTGGGCGGTTACATAGGCAACGCCGTCTCGAACCCGAGCGTCGATCTGAGCGTGATCGTCGGCATCGTGGCAGCGATCGTGATCCTGCTCTTCACCTTCGGCACCCTGATCGCGATGGGCATGCCGATGGTCACGGCCCTGACCGGCCTGTTCGCCGGGATCTCCGGCGTCTACCTGCTCGGGCAGCTGGTCGACGTGCCGACGATCGGGCCGACCCTGGCGACGATGATCGCGCTAGGGGTCGGGGTGGACTACGCCCTCTTCATGGTCAGCCGACACCGCGAGCAGCTGGGGCGTGGGCTCGACCCGAAAGAGGCAGCCGCCCGGGCGACCGCCACGGCCGGCGGCGCGGTGGTCTTTGCCGGCTCGACGGTGATCCTGGCCCTGCTCTGCCTGGCCGTGGTCAAGGTCCCGATCCTCTCGGCGATGGGCTACTCGGCGGCCGTCGCAGTCCTGTTCGCGATGCTCTCGGCCCTCACCCTGATGCCGGCCCTCCTATCGCTCGCCGGCAAGGCGATCGACCGCTTCCGGCTGCCGTTCATCTCGGTGAAGAAGCAGGAGCAGCCGGCCGGGAGCGACAGCTGGGGCAGGTGGACCGCGTGGGTGATCAAGCACCGGGTGCCGGCATTGATCCTCTCCCTGATCGTCCTCGGCCTCCTCTCCTACCCGGCCCACCAGCTCTACCTGGGCCAGCAGGACAACGGTTCGTTCCCCAAGGACACCCAGGCCCGGATCGCCTACGACCTGCTCGACCAGGGCTTCGGCCCCGGGGCCAACGCGACCTTCCTGATCGCGGTCGCGATCGACAAGAAGAGCAACCCGCTGGAGGTACAGCAGGACCTCGAAACCCTCAACTCCGACCTCGCCAAGGCCTCGGGCGTCACCTCGGTCTCCCCGCCATCGGTCAGCCCCAGCCAGACCGCGGCGACGATGAGCCTGACCCCGACCACCGGGCCAGCCTCGAAGGCGACCTCCAACCTGGTCACCAACCTGAGGAACGACACGATCGACCCGGCTACCAAGGACACCCCGCTTCAGGCCTTCGTCGGCGGGACCACCGCCAGCTACGTGGACCTTGCCTCCCTGATCGCCGACCGCCTCCTGCTGACCATCGGGGTGGTGGTACTGCTCGGGTTCATCCTGATCACCCTGGCCTTCCGGGCGCTCGGGATCGCCCTGATCTCGGCCCTGATGAACCTGGTCACCGTGGCAGCGGCCTTCGGGGTGACCACCGCGGTGTTCGAGGTTGGGCGGGGGATCTCCCTGATCGGACTGGGCGAGACGGTGCCGGTGGTCAGCTACGTGCCGTTGATGATGTTCGCCGTCCTGTTCGGGCTCTCGATGGACTACAACGTCTTCCTGATGAGCGTGGTCCGGGAGAAGTGGCTCCAGACCAAGGACCCGACCAAGGCAGTGGTGGATGGGCTGGCCGCGACCGGGCGGATCGTCAGCGCGGCGGCGATCATCATGACCACCGTCTTCCTCGCCTTCGTCCTGAACGGCAACCCGATCGTCAAGCAGTTCGGGGTGGGGACCGCCGTGGCGATCGTGATCTACGCGAGCCTGGTCAGGTGCGTGCTCCTGCCCGCGACGATGAGCTTCTTCGGCAAGGGCTGCTGGTACATGCCGCACTGGCTCGACCGGATCCTCCCCCGGATCTCGATCGAGGGCGATCAGTACTTCGAACAGGCCGACTCGAAGAAGTAGCCCCTCACTTCTCGGGGTCGGGTGGGCCTTTCCAGACGGGGTGAGGGATTCCGACCACCCGGTTGATGGTCACCGCGATCAGGATCACCAGGATCACCCCGACGAACATGAAGGCCCAGTCAGCCGGGGCCGCGAGGAGGCCCATCGCGACGATCAGCGCAGTCGCAACCCCGGGGATGTGGAGGACCCGGAGGCCCATGATCAGGGCGAGGGCGAGGGCGAGTGCGAAGAGGATCGCCCCCAGCCTGTCCCAGTCGAGGTCGGTTGTATCCGGAGGGACGCCGACCAGGCCGAAGACGAGCAGGGCGGCGATTCCGGCGAGGAGTCCGACCAGGTGGGCGTTGATCGCGTTCCTCGGATTTGCCTCCTGGGCCAACGGAAAGGCGAACAGGATGAAAAGGGTCGGGGCGAGCGAGGGAAAGACGAACGGCTCGGCAGCCCAGACCGCAAAGACACCGATGATCGCCATCGTCAGCACCGAGCAGATCACCACATAGAGAGGGCTCGACCGATAGGCCGTGTTGATGTCGGCGATGTTCTTTCGCTTCGGGAGGCGCATCGGGGCCAATCTAGAGGCGGGCTCGGTCCCCTCGGCGAGCGTCCGATGCCCTCGCCGGCCCCTCCTTTCCGGCTAGCCTCTCTTTCTCCGGGATCCTCCGGGCGCGTAGCTCAGCGGTAGAGCGCTCGCTTCACACGCGAGAGGTCGCTGGTTCGAACCCAGCCGCGCCCATCTTCAGGCCAGGCAACCTGAGACAAGCTCGTTCCCTGAACCGAGGAATAGGCCTTCTGTCAGGCGAGGTCGAGGGTCATGAACATCTCCACGTCACCTACCCCGTGAGTGGCGCCCTCGAATCCATCGAAGGCAGGGGCGTCCTGGAAACCGTTCTTTCGGTAGAGGGCGATGGCGGACTCCATGAAGGGGAAGGTCTCGAGGCGCAGCCGTTCGTAGCCCAGTTCGCGGGCGTCGTCGACGAGCCGATGCAGCATCACTGAACCAAATCCCCGCCCTCGGTGTGCCGGGCGCACGAACATGCGCTTGAGTTCGCCCTCCCCTTCTCCCACCGGTTTCAGCAGGCCGAGGCTCACCGGCTCAGCCTCGACGTACCCGAGGTAGAGCCGGCCGGGGTCGTGGAAGAGAACCTCGGCCTGGGCCCTCAGATCGGCGTGAAGCTCTTCGATTTCTTCCTCCGGCAACACGATGCCGTAGGAGTCCGTCACCTGTCCGGCAAGCCAATCCATGTATTCGTTGCTGAGTTCCTGGCACGGAGCCGCCAACTCGCGAGTGGTGATTCGCCGTAGTTCCATGCTCATGCTTTCGGGGCTGGGGCGGCCAAAGGGTCATGGTAGTAATCGCCAACGGGGGTAGCCCGGTTGCCGTTCAGGCTGGTTCGAACCCAGCCGCGCCCATTGGAGTCGGGCCGCGACTGAAAGGACGAAGACCCGGGCGAGTCCGACGAGTCTCGCCTCTGAACTAGATGGATTAGCCTTACGGGCCTCATGTTCGACCTTCGGTCCGAATCCCGAAACGGCCCGCCGCCGGGCCTTACGGTTCGCAAGGGCCTGTTCGCCCTCGTTCTGCTGGCCGGACTAGTTGTCGGGTGCGGCTCGAGTGACGAGAAGACCACTAACGCCTCCGACGGGGCGCCCGCCT
>CAITDZ010000178.1 GCA_903891285.1 uncultured Solirubrobacterales bacterium | reverse complement strand
GGGCCGCTTCCAGTCGGTCGACCCGGTGCTGCCCGTCGAGACCGCCCTGCGCGACCCGCAGCAGTGGAACCGCTACGCCTACGCCCGCAACAACCCGCTGATCTACACGGATCCGGATGGGCGCGAGGTGAGAGGAGACGAGGAATGTCCAGCGTGTCCCGCCGTAGCTGCGGTAGCTGCTCCAGAGGCCACAGCGGCCGTGACCACGACCGTGGTGGCGACCGCTCGGGTCTGGGGGCCCACTCTGGTCAATGCCGCGCAAGCGCTAGCGCTCAAGGCGGCCCAGTTCTTCTCCAGTCCAACAGGACAGGAGGTCATTCAGGCCGGCGCTGAACTCGTGACGGGTGCCGAACTGGGACCGGGTGGTGTTCCGAATGTAGGCGGCCTCGCCACAAAAGGTGAGTTAACTGTCTATCGCGTCTTCGGTGGGGATGCGCGAGCACAAGGGTTCTCATGGACAACCGTAGACCCACGATCAATCAGTAACTTCAGGGATGGTGCGGGCCTGCCATCAGGCGGGCCAAGCGGTGCCACGAATACAGCCGATTTTCTGGTGGAGGGTTGGGTGAGCGTCTCAGACGTCATCAAGTCCCGTTTAGCGCTTCCACTCGACGGAAACAAGGGCGGCCTCCCCGAACTCATCATCGATCCGAAAAACGTCAGGATTACTGGGGTCTCAGTTCTCAAGCCTTAGGTCTGACTTATGGACAAGAAATATTCTGGAATGACGGTAAATGAACGCCTCTATGCCAGCGGGTTAATGGACCAGTTTGATCAGGCCGTTGAGGAACGGGACATCGAAAGAGTTCGCAGCATCTTGAGCAGTCTCGATCTCAGTGAGGAATCAATCAGACCAATACTGGAAAGGCTGGGGCTGTTGTGACCTGGTGACCTGTCGTAGTACTTCGAGCAAGTATTCTGCGGAAAACGGCGCCTGATTAGGGGCTCCGAGATACTGCGTTCACTCGATGCGCGAGGGCTTCGGCCTGGCCTGACCAGATCTGGCCGGGGGCCTCTGATGTTGAGTGCAAGTGGATTTCGAAAGTGCACGTCGTGTCGGTGCTGCTGGGGAATTACGGGGCGGCCGAGGCGGACGAGTGGTTCCCGTTCCGGATTGCGGCGGCGTCGGCGGTGCCGGTGCAACTGGTGTGGATCTACGACGACGACCGGGCGGGCGCGCGCAGCTTCTCGGCCGCGGGCGCGATGACGGCGAGTGGGGGCGACGCGACGGCGTCCGGGGGGGCGACCTCGGGCGCGGGCACCGGCACGGGCGGCACCGCAACTGGCACCGGTGCCGGCGGCGTGATGACCCTGCCGAAGGGGCCGACTGGCGCGCCGACGTTCCCCCGCGGGGCGACCGGGGGCTGGACGATTGAGCGGAAGGCCCCGGCCCCACCACCGGCGGCGCCCCTGACCTGGACGACGAAGGGAGGGGCGCGATGAGGGCGCGGCGTTCACCGAAGATGCAGCCGTACTGTGAGGGGGCGATGACGAGAGCCACACACGGGTGGGAAACTCGCGCCGCGCGGGGCATCTTCACGAGTGGCCTCGCGCTGCTGCTGGCCACGCTCGGCGTGCTGGCGATGACGACCTCGGCGGACGCCCAGCCGCGCACCCGCGGCCGGGTGATCATCGAGACGCATCACACCGACCTGGCCGG
>CAITDZ010000177.1 GCA_903891285.1 uncultured Solirubrobacterales bacterium | reverse complement strand
TGGTCCCGGTGGTGCCCGGCATCGTGCTGGATGGGAATGACGGTCTCTCGACCAGCCTGCAACCCGTTCTCCGCTGGCCCGGTGCTCCCTCGGGCCAGAAGCAGTTCGAGGTCCTCGGCCTTGGCGGCAAATCGCTCTGGCGGCTCGGCGTGTCGCAGAACCAGACCCGGGTGAACCCGGGGGTCCTCAAGCAGGGTGGGGCCTACCGATGGCGGGCAACCGCTTCTGGCAGGACCTTTGATGGGGGCCTCTTCCGGGTCGACATGCAGAGGGCCGACCTCCAGGGGGCGCCGCAGTTTGGAGGGGTATCGGTAGGCACTGTTTCGGGAGAGGCGATCTTCTCCTGGAGCTCGTCGAGCTTGATGACCGTCGGGGGCGATGCCGGTTTCTCGCTCTCCCACCAGCCTTCAAATTCCGAGATGGTCGCACCCCAGGTCGGTATTCCCTCCGGGTGGCAGCTGACTGCCGGTGGGGGCTCGCCCTGGGTCCAGCTCCAGGTCAAGTCGAGTACCTGGATCGAGCTGGTATCGAGTACGGGGGCGGCCATTCCCTTCTCGAAGGGGAGTGGGGGCCTCTGGAACGCGCAGCTGGGCGCCGGCGAGAACTGGCCGGTGGGCAGCGAGGTGTCGCTCAGCCAGGCATCTGACGGAACATGGTCGGCGACCAATCGAAACGGCGTCGTGACCCTCTTCCCGAAGGCCGGGGAGGCCGGTGACTCGGTTTACGTCGAGAAGGTCTGGAAGGCGGGGGAGCCCTCGGTGCAGATGGTCTTCGGCAGCACCGGTCGGCTGAAGGCCCTCCGGGACCCGGTCGGGGGCCGGTTCCTCAGGTTCATCTATCGCGGAATCAACGAAACAGACTCGCTCAAGTGCGTCGAGCCCAAGGCCGCCAACATGAGGATCGCGCCGGAGGGATACCTCTGCCTGACGAGTGGCTGGGAGCAGCCAGCAGGACAGCCCAGGGCGAGCAGCGGGACCCCCCAGCGGAACCGGTTCTTCTACGCGCTGGACCGTAAAGTGGCCAAGAAGAAGAAGACGAAATGCTCTCGGGGGAAGGGCAGGCCCCGAAAGGCCCGTTCCGGCTGCACGGAGGTGAGGCTGGCCCGGATAGTGCAGGATTCCCAGGCCGGAGGGCAGCTCTCCTCGGTGACCGATCTCGCCTACGACTCGGTCGGCCGCCTCCTCAAGGTGCGCTCGCCCATCGCGACCCAGGCGGTGGCCGCCGGGGTCCTCAAAGGTACCCCGGCCTCGAACAGCCCCGATGTCCTGACCACGGTCTCCTACGACGATGACGGCCGGGTCTCTAGGGTCACCCGCCCGGCGCCGCTCTCAACCTCCAGGACGGGCGATAGGGCCTGGCGCTCCTTCAGCTGGTCGACCGACAGCGGCTCGATCACCCAGACGATCCGGGGGCCGGACACCGCCCTACCGCTCTCCCAGGTCACCTCGACCCTCGCCTCGATGCTGACCACGCGGACGGTGGACAGCGTCGGTCAGGTGACGACCACCGAATGGAACACCGAGCTGGAGCTACCCACCCAGGTCACCAGCCCCGGGGGAATGGTCGAGAAGTTCTCCTACGACAGCCTCGGCAACAGGACCGAGCAGCGAGGACCCAGTACCCAAGTGGACGGTTCCGGGGCGCCGGTGGCGAGGAGCTCCTACGACACCCAGCTGAACGGCTCACAGGCCGAGCCGATGAAAGGGCTGCAGGTCCTCTACTTCAAGGGTCGTGAGTTCCAGGGGGCCCCGGCGGGCCATGACACAGGGCCGCGGATCGGAAGCACCCAGTCCGTTACCTCGCTCGACTTCAACTGGCCCGAGAGCCCGATCAACTCGACCGCCAAGGAATGGTCGGCGAGGCTGTTCGGCTACGTGAGGATTCCCCAGGACGGTAGCTTCAGCTTCACCAACTCCGCCGGGACCGCCCTCTGGGTCGGGGGTCAGCTCTGCGCTCCGAACTGCTCCCTCCAGGGCCTGAGGGCCGAGCAGATGTTGCCGATCCAGGTGCAGGTGGCGTCGGGATCGAGTGGTTCGGCTTCGGTCCGGGCCACCTGGTCGGGTCCCGGGGCTTCCGGCCCGATTCCGAGCACCAATCTCCGGCCCGGCTACACGATGCCCTCCGAGCAGGCAGCGAGCGACGTCCTTACGCCGGGATCGGGTGTTCAGAGCCTCAAGTCCTCGCTCAGCTACGACGCCAACGACCCGATGAGACCGACCGAGGCACGCTCGCCCTCGGGCCTTACGAGTTCGAGGACCTACGAGCCCTACAACCCGGGCGCAGGCGAGTTCGGACGCTCCACCGGGTACCTGAGCGCGGCCGGAACCAGGACGGCTACCACCTATTACGGCCAGCACGACCTGACCCCGGTTCCCAACGAGTGCCCGGGGATCGGCGGCAAGGCCTTCGACCAGGCCGGCATGCCGCGTGCGATGGAGCAGTCCGGCGGGCTGAGGGCGACCAACGTCTACGACGATGCCGGCAGGGTGGTTGCCTTTCGCCAGAACGGACGCCTGACCAGTTGCCAGTCCTTCGATGCAGCCGGCAATCCAAAGATCTCGTATTTCCCGGCATGGGGCAATTCACCGGCCGTAATCACGACCTTCACTTACAACGACGGTGGCAACCCCCTTCGGTCGGTCGAGGAGACGAAGCAGGGTTCGACGGTACGGACCTCCTCCAGCGAGGTCGACATCCTGGGTCGGGAGATCCAGACCACGGATCCCTGGAAGACCACGACTTCGGTCACCTTCGATTCCTTCGACCGCCCGATCAAAACGGTCGCGAGGACCGGTACCGGCCAGGAGACCGTGACCTCGACCACCTATGACAATGCCGGGAATGTCGGGTCGGTTACGGTCGACGGCCAGAGGCTCGGGACCTTCTCGTACAACTCCCTCGGCAAACTGACCTTCGCGACCTACTCGAACGGATCCTCGGCGAGCTTCAGCTACGACCAGAACGGGGGCCTGTCGGCCCGAACGATGAGGATCGGGGGGCAGGAGATAGGGGAGAGCGTCGAAGCCGCTCCGAGCGGAAGGATCCTTGGTCGGACGATGAACGGTCCGGGTGCCCAGGGCGGCTGGGAGTATTCCTACGACTCCGACGGCCGTCTGACCTCGGCCGACCTCACCGGGACCATGCCGGCGGGGGTGACGCCGGGCACCTGGTCATTCGAGGTAAACGACTCGTCGCAGAGAACGGCCATCACGAGACCCGGAACCGGTCCGGGCAGTGGGCGTGTCGAGTACACCTACGGCGGGGTCGGGGAGATGGAAGGTACGACCGATACCCGGTTCGGCCCCCAGAACGGTGACCAGTTCATCTACGACGACCTCGACCGGGCGACGAGGGTCGGTCCGCTCCGCCTTGCCTATGACGCCTCGGGCGCGGTGGCGGAGACTACCGATGGAACGACCACGGTCAGGTACATCCTCGCCGGGGGTGAGGTGATCGGGGAGACGGTGACCGCCCCCGACCCCCAGACCGGCCAACCGACCACCAAGTCGGCCAGGTACTCGGCCCAGGGCCTGATCCTCTGCCCGAAGTGCGAGGCCGGGACGGCGATCTCCAGGGTCGTGCCGCTTCCTGGCGGGGTCAACATCCAGATTCCGATCGCCAGGAAGTCCCAGGCAGTCCGTTCCGCCAACTCCGACTGGCGTTACGAGGACCTGCTCGGAAACGTCGCCTGGGAAGCGGTCGGTGCCGAAGCCCCGTCGACGACGGCGATCTACGACCCCGACGGGAACCAGGTCAGCAGCCAGCCGGCACTCTCGCTGGACCCGACCACCCCGAACCTGCGTTACCGGGGGCTCCAGACCGCCCCCACCGACCCCCCGATCGTCGCGATGGGCCAGAGGTCCTACATTCCTTCCCTGGGGGTCTTCCTTCAGCCCGATCCGATCGCCAACGCCGGTCCGACGCCCTTCAACTACGCCAATGGCGACCCGATCAACTACCAGGACAGCGGGGGCAAGGCGGCCTGGTCGTGGGCGATGTTCACAAAGGTGGCCATCGGGGTGGTCGTCGGAGGCCTACTCGCAGCCGCCACCTCGGGGACCGGGTCCTATCTGGCGGTCGCGCTGATCAACGGGCTGATCGACGCGGCAGTGACGCTCGGAACCGAGGCGCTCGTCGTGGGGGCAAAGATTCCCGATTCTGACGGCCGAACCCAGGATTCGATCAACGGGATGAACGTCTTGTGGGCCGGCCTGGCCGGGGCTGCGTTCGGGGTCGCAACCAAGTACTGGCGGGGGACGCGCTCGGGCGTCGCCCAGAAGGTCGCGAACCAGTCTCAGACCATCTCGGTCGCCGACGAGGTCGTAGACGATCCAATCGAGGCCCTCAAGCTGGGCTTGAAGGAGAACAACGAGGCCTACCAGGACATCACCGGCTACAACTTCCAGACCAAGGTCCTGGAACAGATGAAGAAGGAGGGTCCCGGGTCCAACGGATTCGAGAATCCCTATGACCTGGGCGAGATCAAGACCTTCCTCTTCGACGATCCCAACCAGCTCCCCGACTTCTTCAAGCCCTACCCCGGAATGGTCATCCCGTGATGCCGGAGGCAGGGGGAAGGACGGAGACGATGCCAACCACGAAACGAAGGAGTCGAGAATGAGCGAGGGAACGACCGATCCGATGACC
>CAITDZ010000176.1 GCA_903891285.1 uncultured Solirubrobacterales bacterium | reverse complement strand
GGAGGCAGGTGAAACCCAGGATCCGGTCTTCCTCGAAGGCCCCGAACAGCCAGCCTTCCTCGTCGCTGTCCACGAACCGTTCGAGAAAGGTGCGGTTTCGGGCCTGGTCGATCTGCTCGACCTCATAGAAGCGCTGGTAATCGGCGAACAGGGGCTCGACCAGGGCAAGCGACTCGCGATCGATCCTCTCCACCCGAACGGCCACGCCGCCGACCCTACAGGCCGGTCGGCGCGCGAGAAAGTTCCTTCCCGCCGGCAGGGAGGGAGGCCCCGGCGGCAAAGAAAGCGATCGGGCCGGGCAGTCCCCGCTGTTAGATTGGATCCCGGCCTTTCTCAATCACCAAAACGGCAAGACGGGAAGCGGAAAGAGAGGGGTTGGGCCGGTGGCCAGAGGCAACGATTCGAACGAGCAGCTCCTCTGCAGCTTCTGCGGGAAGTCGCAGCGGCAGGTCAAGAAGCTGATCGCCGGTCCCGGCGTCTATATCTGCGACGAATGCATCGACCTCTGTAACGAGATCATCGACGAGGAGATGATCGAGCCGGCCGCCTCAGTGCCTGGCCTCGACCTCGAACGACTTCCCCGCCCCGAGGAGATCAACTCGGTCCTCGACGACTACGTGATCGGCCAGTCCGCGGCCAAGAAGTCGCTCTCGGTAGCCGTCTACAACCACTACAAGCGGGTCCGCATGTCGGATTCCGAGGACCCGGAGGTCGAGCTCCAGAAGTCGAACATCATGCTGCTCGGTCCGACCGGTTGCGGCAAGACCCTCCTTGCCCAGACCCTCGCCCGGATCCTCAACGTCCCCTTCGCGATTGCCGACGCGACGGCGCTGACCGAGGCCGGATACGTCGGTGAGGACGTCGAGAACATCCTGCTCAAGCTGATCCAGGCCGCCGACTACGACGTGGCCAGGGCCGAGACCGGGATCATCTACATCGACGAGATCGACAAGATCACCCGCAAGGCCGAGAACCCCTCCCTCACCCGGGACGTCTCCGGCGAGGGCGTCCAGCAGGCAGTGCTCAAGATCCTCGAGGGAAGCACCGCCTCGGTGCCCCCTCAGGGCGGTCGCAAGCACCCCCACCAGGAATTCCTGACGATCGATACGACCAACATCCTCTTCATCTGCGGTGGATCGTTCGCCGAGCTCGACCGGGTGATCGAGCGCAGGGTCGACCAACGCGGGATCGGATTCGGGGCCGCGATGGAGCACGAGCGCGGGGAGGACCCGGGCGAGCTCTTCGAGCAGGTCCTGCCGGAGGACCTGATCGAGTACGGCATGATCCCCGAGTTCATCGGAAGGCTCCCAGTAGTCGCTGCGCTCCACCAACTCGACCGGGGCGATCTCGTCCGGGTCCTGACCGAGCCGCGGCACGCCCTCACCCGCCAGTTCGAGCGCTTCTTCGAGTTCGACGGGGTCGAACTCGTATTCGCCGATGACTCGCTCGACGCGATTGCCGATCGTGCCCTCGAGCGGGAGACCGGCGCCAGGGGCCTCCGCTCGATCATCGAGGAGGCCCTGCTCGACGTCCAGTTCGAACTGCCGTCCAGGTCCGACGTGACCAAGTGCGTCGTAACCAGGGACTCGATCGACCACGGCAATCCGCCCATGCTGGTCACCGATGCTTCGCTCGATGGCCCGGACGGGGCGATCGGCATCGATCCCGAGGCGGGCGAGCAGACCGCCTGAGCCGTCACCCCTGGCGACCGGCGCCACGGGGCCTGCCAATAAGATCGCCTCCCTTGGACGCGGAGGCACGGGAAAAGCTCGAGCGGACGACCCGCTGGGAGCCACAGGAGGCCGAGCCGGCGATCTTTCGCCGGTGGCTCGACGGTGGCTATTTCCACCCGGAGGCGACCGGCACCCCGGAGGAGAACTACTCGATCGCGATCCCGCCCCCCAACGTAACCGGGGCGCTCCACATGGGCCACGCCCTCAACGGATCGGTCCAGGACGTGCTGGTGCGGCGAGCCCGGATGGAGGGCCGGAACACCCTCTGGATCCTCGGTACCGACCACGCCGGTATTGCCACCCAGGCGGTCGTCGAGAAGCGTCTCCGGGAAGACGGGACCGACCGCCACGAGCTCGGGCGGGAGGCCTTCACCGAACGGGTCTGGGCCTGGAAGGAGGAGTACGGGGCGAGGATCCGGGACCAGTACCAGCGCCTCGGTGCTTCCTGCGACTACGACCGCGAGAGGTTCACCCTCGATGACGATTACGCGAGGGCGGTCCGTCGGGTCTTCGTCGAGCTCTACGAGAAGGGCCTGATCTATCGCGACGAGTACATGGTCAACTGGGATCCCGGTTCGAGGTCGGCCATCTCGGATCTCGAGGTCGAGAACCGCGACCAGGAGGACACGCTGTTCTCGATCAGCTATCCGATCGAGGGCTCCGATCGCTCCCTGACCGTGGCGACGGTCCGGCCGGAAACGATGATGGCCGACACCGCGGTGGCGGTGAATCCGACCGACGAGCGCTACTCGGACCTGGTCGGTGGCCACTGCACCCTGCCCCTGATCGGACGCCGGATACCGATCATCGCCGACGAGCACGTCGACCCCGAGTTCGGGACCGGCGCCCTGAAGATCACCCCGGGCCACGACGCCAACGACTTCGAGGTCGGCCGCCGTCACGGGCTCGAGGAGGTGACGATCATCGGCGAGGACGGCCGGATGCTCGAGGAAGCCGGTGAACGGTTCGCGGGCCTGACCGTCGCCGAGGCCCAGGAAGCGGTGGTCTCGGCGCTGAGGGAGGAGGGAGTCCTGGAGGGGGAGGAGCCCTACGTCCATTCGGTTCCCTTCTCCCACCGGTCGGGGGAGCGGATCGAGCCGCTGATCTCGCTCCAGTGGTTCTGCCGGATGGAGGAGCTGGCCGGTCCGGCGATCGAGGCGGTCGAGCGGGACGAGGTCCGGATCACCCCGGAGAGGTGGAAGAGGGTCTACCTGGAGTGGATGAGGGAGATCCGGCCATGGTGCATATCGCGCCAGCTCTGGTGGGGGCACCGGATACCGGTCTGGTACCGGGACGACGAGACGTGGGTCGGCGAGGAAGCACCCGAGGGCGAGGGATGGGTCCAGGACGAGGACGTCCTCGATACCTGGTTCTCATCGGCGATCTGGCCTTTTGCGACCCTCGGCTGGCCCGACGACACCCCCGACCTGAGGGCCTTCTACCCGACCGACTTCCTGACCACCGCCCGGGAGATCCTCTTCCTCTGGGTGGCGAGGATGGTGATGACCGGGATCGAGTTCACCGGGAAGGTTCCCTTCGACGACGTCTACGTCCATGCGGTGATCCAGGCTCGCGACGGACGGCGGATGTCGAAGTCGCTCGGAACCGGGATAGACCCCCTGGAGGAGATCGACCGGCACGGTGCCGATGCGCTCAGGTTCGGCCTGCTGGCGATGTCCTCGACCCAGGACGTCCGTTTCTCCGATGCCCGAGTCGAGCAGGGCCGTGATCTGGCCAACAAGCTCTGGAACGCCTCGCGCCTGATCCTCCTGAACGTCGAGGCCCCCGACCTGGCCGGGCGGATCGTGCCGCCCCGCCCCGAGGCCGATGAGGATCGCTGGATCCTCTCCCGCCTCGAGTCGACGATCGCCACCTTCGGTGAACTGGTCTCGGCATATGACTTCAGCCACGCGGTCGGTGAGCTCTATGACTTCGTCTTCACCGACCTCTGCGATTGGTACCTGGAGATAGTCAAGCCCCGGATCTACGACGGGGATCCTTCGCTCGCCCCGATCCTCTTGTCGAGCCTCGAGCGCACGCTCGCCCTCGTCCACGCGGTGATGCCCT
>CAITDZ010000175.1 GCA_903891285.1 uncultured Solirubrobacterales bacterium | reverse complement strand
TGTCCCTTCCCGGCCCAGCGGGTATCCGGGCTCTGACCGCGGCCACCAAGGATACGGACGATCGAGTTCGGTGGCGTGCCGCGTTGGCCTTGGGTGAGGTCGGTCCGCGCGCCGCGGCGTCGGTTCCGGCCCTGGTGAGTTTGCTGGACGACAAAGTGCACTACGTCCGCTGGGACGCGGCTTGGGCGTTGGGCGAGATCGACCCCACTGCGGCTGTCGAACAGCGCCGTCGCGCCGTGGCGGATCAGGCGACGTTCAACAACGGCCCGAAGGATCGGTTCACCATCCTGCGCATCGATCCGCCGCTGCCCGCCACTTTGGTCGAGGGTGAACAAATCCGCATCCGCCTGGCGTACGAAATCCGTTCCGCCGATAACCTGTCGCTGGTCATGGCCCCTTATCTGGGCGACTATCGTCGTTACGGGCCTGGCCGTCCTGATTGCGTCATTCATCGGGATCTTCTCCTCGGTCTTCATCGTCGAGTTCGCCCCACCGAAGCTCCAGGCAGTGATCGAGCCGGTAGTCAAGTTCCTTGCGGCCGTTCCTTCGGTCGTCTACGGCCTCCTCGGGATCCTCGTGGTCGTGCCCTTCATCAATGACGCGTTCATTACGGAGTCGATGCGAGAGTCGGTTCGCTACGTCGTCCAGCTCGACGGCACCAGCGTGCTCGCAGCAGTTCTGATCCTGACCGTGATGATCCTGCCGATCATGATCGCGATAATCGTCGACTCCCTCCGAGAGGTTCCGGTGACTTGGCGTGAGGGGGCCATTGCGCTCGGGGTGAACCGGTGGCGGGCGATGACCACCGTCTCGCTCAGGGCGATTCGCCCTGCGATCGTCGCGGCTACCGTCCTCGGCGTCGCCCGCGCCCTCGGCGAGGCAGTCATGCTGGCTATGGTGGCCGGGGCCATCGGCTTTGCGCCGAACCCCTTCGACGGGCTCCTCTTCTTCCTCGAGCCGAACCGGCCGCTGGCGCCGACGATCCTCGATGGTGAGGAAGGCCTCTCGGTCGAGCCCTTCGGGGAGACGATGTATGCCTTTGGCTTCATCCTCCTCTTCTCGACTGCCTTCTTCTCGTTCGCAGGATGGGTCGCCAGGGCATCACTAAGCAAGTCGAGCATCAGCGCGCGATGAGCGGAGTCACCGGAGCACGGGGGGCTGGAGCCGGCAGACGCGGCGCTCTCGGCAGGACCCCCAGACGATCTGGCCCCCGGCGCCGAAAGCGGATAGGGGCGAGGGGTACCTGGAGCATCCTCGATCGGGCCGGTCTCGTCACCGCTTGGGCTACGGGCCTCTTCCTCTGTGCGGTCGCCTTCTCGCTCACGATCTACATGGCATTCAAGGGACTTCAATTCATAAACCTTGAGATGCTCACGACCAGTCCGACTGCGGCCGTCGATCAATCGGAAACGGGTGGTTTCCTCGACCCGATGCTCGGAACGCTTCTCCTCACAGTCCTCGGCACTGCGATCGCCGCCCCTGTCGGGGTCGGTATCGCGATCTGGCTCACTGAGTACGGGCGACCGGCATGGCTCGCCCGGATGGTCGAAGCCGGTACCGAGATGATCGTGGGGGCCCCCTCGATTGCCCTGGCGATCTTCGGCCTGCTGATCTTCCAGACGTCCCTGATGGCACCCTTCTCCTTCACTGCCGAGGGCGGTGCAGTCTTCGGCCGGTCTTTCTTCGCTGCGGGCGCGATCATGTCCCTGGTCGCGCTGCCATTCGTCGTTGGCGGGACCCGCGAGGCACTCAACTCGATCCCGAGACACCTTCGAGAGGCTTCCTATGCCCTGGGGAAGGACAAGGCATCGACGATCAGACGTGTGCTGGTTCCTGCTGCGAGACCCGGAATTGCGACCGGCACCACGCTCGGCATGGCCCAGATAGTCGGGGAGACCGCGGTCGTGGTCGTACTCCTCGGGGCATCACTGGAGCTCGCCCCTGAGGGGGCGATCCCCGGCCTCGACGTGCTGAAGGGAACGGGCAGCACCCTGACCAGCTACGTCTACGTGAACTCCCCAGCGGGGGAGGGGAATGCTCCTGACAAGGCCTACGCAGCGGCCTTCGTCCTCCTGATGATTGCGATCTCCCTCAATCTGTTGGTCAATCTCTTCGGCCGAAAGGGCAAGGTGTAATGGATACAAGAAGAGACCTCGACACCGACCTCGACCCAGGCGAACCGATCGCCACAGACCGGGACGAACCGATCACCGACCAGGGTGCGGTTCCGGGGGTGCCCCCGTTACGGCGAATCGTCGTCGGTCAGGAAGCCCCACCGATCCGGGTCGCCGACCGGATCGCCCCCCCGGCAGATGGGATTTCGGCTCCCGAGACCGGATTCCTAGAACCCGAACCGGAGGATGCCTTCTGGGTCGAGGAGAGGATGAGGACCGAGGCACTGAGCATCTCCTTCGGCCCGAAGGTCGCGGTACGGGAGGTTTCCCTTCCGGTGAACCAGGGGGAGGTGCTGGCGTTGATCGGGCCGTCTGGTTGCGGCAAGACGACCCTTCTGCGGTCCCTGAACCTCTTGGTCGACCTCACCCCGACGGCGATCAGAAGCGGGCGGATCGTCCTTGACGGGGAGGACATCGACGACTTCGACGAGACCTTCCTTCGAAAGCGAGTCGGGATGCTCTTCCAGCAGCCCAACCCGTTCCCGATGAGCATTTTCGACAATGTTGCCTACGGCCTTCGGGAGCGGGGGACCAAGCGACCCAAGCGAAAGGAGCTCGAGCCGATCGTGGTCGAATCCCTCCAGAGGGCCGGGCTATGGGAGGAGGTAGGGGACAATCTGGACCATCCCGCGCTCTCCCTCTCGGGAGGACAACAGCAGCGCCTCTGTATCGCTCGCTCGCTGGCGGTCTCCCCGGAGGTCCTCCTCCTTGACGAACCGTGCTCGGCGCTCGATCCGATCTCGACCGCGATCATCGAGGAAACGGTCGTCGAACTGAGCTCCGACATCGCGATCGTGATCGTCACCCACAACCTCCAGCAGGCCGAGCGGGTCGCCGACAAGGTCGCCTTCATGTACCTGGGCGATCTGGTCGAATACGGA
>CAITDZ010000174.1 GCA_903891285.1 uncultured Solirubrobacterales bacterium | reverse complement strand
CGGGATCGAAGGGCTGACAGAGCTGCAGGACTTCAGATTCCGAGAGGTCGCCGCCCAGCCACTCATCCTCTGAGCCGGGATCTGCGAACAGGACGGGCATCCTGTCGTGGACGGGGGCGACCACCCGGTCGGCATCGGTCGTAAGGATCGTGCAGGAGGTGAGCACTCCCCCCTCCCACTCCCTGCTGGTCACCAGGCCGGCCAGCGAGAAGGGGCCTCCGCCGTCCACCGTGAACCTGACCGGTCGCTTTGGACCGCCCTTGACTGCCGGCTCCATCCATTCGTAGAACCCGTCGGCCGGGATCAGGCAGCGCCCGGAAGGTTCTCTGACCAGCGATCCGTAGGCCCGGCTCTCGAAGACCCGCTCGGAGCGGGCGTTGATCATCCGATAGCCAACCTTCAGGTCTTCGGCCCAGGCCGGAACCAACCCCCAATGGGCGCCGAGCCCCACCCTGTCCCCGGCATCCCCACTCGCCACAACGAGTACCTCCTGACCCGGAGCGGCGTTGTACCGCCCGAGCAGCAGGTCGAACTCGGGTCCAAGCTCGACCCCGAACCGGAGCGAGAGGGCCGGTCGATCAGTCGAAGTAAGGGTGAACCGTCCGCACATGGAGGCCGACCATAGCCGGCCGTCGGAATCGGGAGAGGTCGCTCCTCAGGGGCAGAGGGCCGCGCGTTCGGTGTACCAACCGAGTGCCTCTACCAGGCCTTCCTCGAGACCGACCCGGGGCTCCCAGCCAGTCGCCTCCCGGACCTTCGATGAGTCGACGAACTGACGGTCGATCTCGCCCACCGCGCCTTGTTCCTGCTCGACGGTTGGTCTGAGCCTTCCCCCGGAGAGGTTGTCGACGGCTTCGATGACCCGGCGGACCGCGACGGGATTACCGGTGCCGATGTTGAAGGCCTCTCCGTGGCCCGATCCTCCGGCAACGAGGTCCCCCATCGCAAGGTAGGCCGCCACGGCATCGGAGATGTGGAGGAAGTCCCGATGCGGCGAGCCGTCGGATCTGATCTCTGGGGCCCGGTCGCCCACGACCGCAGCCATCAGCTCCGGAACGAGGCGAGAGAAGTTGAGATCGCCCCCGCCATAGACGTTTGCAAGGCGGGTTACCGCTACCGGCATCCCCGCGATTGCCCGGTAGCTGCGGGCAATCTCGTCACAGGCGGCCTTGCTCCCCTCGTAGGGCGAGACCGGCGTCAGCGGTTGGACTTCCCGGTAAGGAAGCTCCGGACTCGGTCCGTAGGCCTTGTCGGAGGAAGCAACGACGACCGCCTGGACCTCCGAATCACGGAGGCACTCGAGCAAGGTCCAGGTTCCCGCGACATTGGTCCGGTAGGCGCCCAGGGGGTCACCGGATGCAGGTCCAACCAGGGTCACCGCGCCGAGGTGGAACACCCGCTCCCGCCCGTCGATCGCCGCGGCCACCTTTTCCGGGTCGATCAGGTCCCCCTCGATCAGTTCGACTTCCGCCGCTACGCCCTGGGCCTCGAGTCCCTCGAACGGCGGGTCCGGGAGGTCGAGCACGGCGACCCGCTCCCCCCGCTCGAGCAGCGCCCGGGTGAGCGCGCTCCCGATGAAGCCCTGTCCCCCTGTTACGAGGCAGGAAGCCACGCTGCATCGCCCCGATCCCAGAGGTCGTTCACCTCGACCAGGTCCTTGTAGGTGTCCACGCAGTCCCAGAAGCCATCGTGGCGGTAACCGCGTAGCTGGTCTGCGGCCGCCAGCCTTTCGAGCGGACCGGACTCGAGGCTCTCATCCACCTCCAGCCAGTCGAAGACCTCGGGCTCGAAACAGAGGAAGCCGCCGTTCACCCACTCGCTCGAGGTCGGTTTCTCGACGAAGCCGGTCACCCGGTCGCCGTCCAGTCGTGCAACACCCCACTGGAGTCT
>CAITDZ010000173.1 GCA_903891285.1 uncultured Solirubrobacterales bacterium | reverse complement strand
TGAGCGATCTGACCAAGGCCCGGCTCCTTCGTGCCGAGCTGGCCGACGCGAGCTGGAAGTCGGCGGACCTGACCGAGGCCAACCTGACCGGTGCCCGCGGCTTCAAATACGGCTCGCCCCGCCCGATCTTCCGTCAGACGATCTGTCCCGACGGGATCCGGACCGACACGGGTTGCTGAGATCCGGCCCCCTGCCATGAACACATCGGTGGTTCGGTCTTCATCCCCATACCCGTAGATCCCCGTGCGCGGGAGGTAGACGGGGGATGTACTCACCGAGGAGGGGACGACGAGGGTGAGTGCGCCCCCGGCTGCGAGGACCCGCGCCAGAGGGGTTGGTCCCCGGATGGATGGCTGCCGGCTCGTAGTGTCCGCCCAAGAGGGCAGAAGGGCCCGAAGGGAAGAGCCGGGGGAGCCGCGCAGATGCGGAGGAGTCAGTTCCGCTCGATGTCGAGTGGCGGACTCTGGGCCGGCAGGTCGGCAGGCGATTCCGGGGTGTCCGGCGTCTCGGGCTGTTCGACCCCGAGGGTTTCGGCCAGTTCGCCGGAGGCGAACATCTCCTCGACGATGTCGCACCCCCCGACCAGCTCGCCCTTGACGTAGAGCTGGGGGAAGGTCTCCCAGTCAGAGATCTCCGAGGTCACCTCGCGAAGCGGCTGGAGGGCAGGGAGGACGTCGATCGCTCCGTACTCGATCCCCATCCGGTCGAGGATCTGGACCGTCCGGAGCGAGAAGCCGCACCTCGGTTCGGTCGGGGTTCCCTTCATCAGGAGCAGCACCTCGTTTTCCGAGATCAGCTGTTCGAGACGTTCGGTCAGTTCCTGGTCGGCCATCGGGCGATTCTAGGTAATGGGGTGGGCGGGGTGGACCGCGACCCGTTCAGGCGGGATCATCGGGACGGAGGGTGGTGACCGAGAGGGCGTGGATGGTCCCGTCCTCGAACCGGTCCCGAACGGCCGCCTTGACCAGCCGGTGCTGCTGGAGTCTCCCGATCCCCTCGAACTGCGGCGCCCTGACGACTGCCCGCAGATGGTCCCCGGTCCCGGTTTCGTCCAGGACGACTACTTCGGAGCCGGGGAGCGCCCGTTCGATCATCGCCTTGAGTTCGTCGAGGTCGGCAGCCATCGGCACTCAGTCTCCCGATCCCTCTCCGTTCGCTGCCGCGAGCAGCTCTTCGCGGGAGGCGAACTTGACCCGGGGCCTCCCGTGCGGCTCGCCACGTCCGACCTCCGCCCGGTCGATCCGCTCCCACCCAGAGAAACTCACCGGGTGCACCTCCCGCTCGGCGAGAAGTCCCTCGATCGACCCGGGCGAGGGGTCCGAGGGCGAGAGCAGGTTTCCGGCGGCGACGTCCTCGATCAACATTTCGACCGTCTCGGTGGCGCACTTCTTGTTCGTCCCGATCACCCCTGAGGGCCCCCGCTTTATCCATCCCGCTGTGTAGTGGCCGACTCGCTGGGGTCCATCTGCCCCTTCAGTGACCCTCCCGGCCCGGTTGGGGATCGTCCCGGAATCCGAGTCGAACGGGACCCCGGCCAGCGGGGCGCCGCGGTAGCCGACCGATCGGAAGATCAGTTCGCAGTCGAGCTCTTCCCGCTCGCCGGTGTCGTGGGCCCGCAGGGAACCGTCCTCTTCGACCAGCTCGTTCCGGCCGAGGACGATCCCTTCCACCCGATCCTTGCCGAGGATCTCGACGGGTGAGAGCAGGAACCTGAGCGAGATCGTCTTCGGTCTTCCACCCGGAGTCCTCCCGACGTATCCCTGCACCGTCTCGACGTTGACCCTGGCGGTCTTGTCGGCCCCTTCAGACTCGATCCAGGCTTGGCTGACCGGATCGAGCTCGACCTCCCCGGGCTCGACCACTACCTCGGCCTCCTCGAGTTCGCCGAGTTCGATCACCTCGGGGTTGGTGAAAGCAGCCTGTGCCGGCCCTCGCCGACCGACCACGACTATCTCCTCGATCGGGCTGCGGTCGAGTACGTCGATCGCGTGATCGGCAATATCGGTCTTTCGGAGTTCCGCATCGTCGAGGGCGAGCATTCGGGCAACGTCGAGGGCGACGTTGCCATTGCCGATCACCACAGCCCGCCGTGCCCGGTCGATGTCGAACTCCAGCTCGGCGAAGTCGGGGTGTGCGTTGTACCAGCCGACCAGGTCCGAGGCGGGGTGGACCCCGGCGAGCTCCTCCCCGGGTATGCCGAGCTCGCGGTCGTCCTCGGCACCGAAGGTGTAGAAGATCGCGTGGAAATGGCGTTCCAGCTCTTCGACCGTCAGGTCGCGCCCGATCTCGACGTTTCCGAAGAAGCGGAACCCCTCCAGCCCGGCCGTCCTTTCGTAGACCTTGGTCACCGCCTTGATCTTGGGGTGATCGGGTGCGACGCCCCCGCGGACCAGGCCGTAGGGGGTGGGCAGCCGGTCGAACAGGTCGACCTGGGCGTGGATCCCTTCCCCACGCAGGATTCGGTCGGCGGCGTAGAAGCCGGCCGGTCCGGCTCCGATGATCGCCACCCTGAGTGGCTCTGCCTCTGTCCCTGGCCGATCGCTCAAGCCCGACCGAGTCTAGACCTGGCGATGTGCATTCGCCTCGATCTCGGCCGCGAACTGCGGCCAGAGCTGCTCGGGAAGGTCATGGGCCATGCCCTCGTAGATCCGGAGCCTCGCCTTCGGGACGGCCCCGGCAGTCCGGCGCCCACCCCGAGGGAAGACGAGGCGGTCGGCGGCCCCGTGGATGACCAGGGTTGGGGCGCGCACCTGGCCCAGTGCCTCGGTCCGGTCGGGCTGGGTGTTGACCGCATGCAGCTGGCGGGCCGTTCCCTCCTGGTGGATTCCGCGGTGCCAGGCGATCGTGGTCAGTCGCCGCAACCTCTCCGGGTCTGGCGGGTAGGCGGTCGAACCGATCGTTCGGGCGAGCATCTCGACGTGGTCGATGAACTCCTCGAGTTCGAGCGGACGGGGCTTGAGCAGGGCGAATCCCTGCCTGGGGGCCGGGAAGGCGTCTGCCCGGGCACCGGTCCTGGACATGATCGAACAGAGGGACGCGACCCGCTCGGGGTTCCGGATCGCCACGGTCTGGACGATCATCCCGCCCATCGAGAAGCCGGCGAAGTGAGCGCGCCCCAGCCCGAGGTGGTCGAGCAGGGAGACCAGGTCGTCGGCCATCTCGTCCATCCCGTACCGAAGGCCGCGCCGGAGGCCGAAGAACAGCGCCCTGCGATCGGGCAGCCCGAGGTCGTCGAGGACGGTCGAGGCGCCGGAATCCCGGTTGTCGATCCGGATGACTCGGAACCCCCGTTCGACCAGCATCCCGCAGAGGGCCTCGTCCCAGTAGATCATCTGGGTTCCGAGTCCGGGGACTAGCACCAGGGCCGGGTCGTCCGGATGGCCGAACTCCTGGTAGGCGATCTCGACCTCTCCCTCCCTTCCGGCAGGGGCGAGGGAGACCTCGGGGAGCGGAGGGGTCCCGTTCGGTCCCGAACCACCGATCTTGCTGGCGGCCTCCATACGTACTCCCACCGTACAGGGCCACGGGGTCCCGCTCCTTTATCCTGATTCGGGTGCGGATCGCGCTCGTCACGCCATATTCCTGGTCCTATCCCGGGGGGGTCAACCGCCACGTCCAGTCGCTCGCCGAGCAGCTCCTGGCGGAGGGCCACCACGTCCGGGTGGTCGCCCCGTTCGATCCTCCGGGCAGGCTTTCGACCATCCTCCACAGCTCGGCGCCGGAGCAGGTCGAACTCCCCGACTACCTGATCCCGGCGGGACGCACGGTCGGCATTTCCTCCAACGGCGCGGTCTCGAACATTCCGGTATTCCCCGAGGCGATCAGGGGCATGAGGCGCGAGCTCGAACGGGGGGGCTACGACGTCGTCCACGTCCACGAACCAATCACCCCCGTGAATGCCTGGGATGCCTGCCACTCGACCGAGGCGCCGGTGGTTGGAACCTTTCACGCTTATTCGACCAAGCCGGTACCGAACCGGCTGGCGGCGATGGTCGGTGCGAGGCGGACCCTGAACCGGCTCTCGGCCAGGATCGCAGTTTCCGAGGCCGCCGCCTGGACCGGTCGACGCTGGTTCGGCGGCCACTACGAGGTGATCCCGAACGGGGTGGACCTCGACCTCTCGCCCGAGCTCGACCGCGGGCCATCCGACCATCTGCGGCTGCTGTTCGTCGGTCGGGCCGAGGAGCGAAAAGGCCTGCCGATCCTGCTCCGCGCCTTCGAGGCTCTGGTGGCCAGGACCCCCGCCCGTCTGGCGATCGCCGGATCCGAACCGGACGAGGTGAGGAGGCTCCTGGCGGACCCGAGCCTCGAGCGGAACCTCGACCTCCACGGTCGGGTCGAGCGTCAGGAGCTGGGTCGGCTGCTGGCCGAGTCCGACCTCCTCTGTGCACCGTCCCTGTCGGGTGAGAGTTTCGGAATGGTTCTGACCGAGGCCTTTGCGGCCGGAACCCCCGTGGTCGCCTCGGGGATAGCCGGCTACAGGGACGTTGTCACCGATGGGGTCGATGGAGTCCTGGTTCCCCCGGGCGACCCACAGGCGCTCGCCGAGGAACTCCAGCGGGCTTCCGAAGAGCCCGAGCGGCTGAGGACGATGGGTCGTGCGGCCAGGGAGTCCTCGAAGCGGTTCGCCTGGCCGGAGGTGGCGCGCCGGGTCGTCTCGGTCTACGAGAAGGCGATCGAGGTCGCGAGGCCAGAAGGCGTCATGGCACGGGTCCGTCAGCGGGTCGGGCTGGACCCCTCGGACGGCCTTCCCAGGACCCCGGCCGAACGCCTGCCCTCGATCGATCCTGTACTTCCGGGGGCGAGTCGGTGGACCAGGGCCCGAAAGGCTGCGCTGGGAGTCGTCGGAGTGATTGCCCTTGCCCTCACGGTCATCGCGGCCGAGCGGATCGGGGTAGACCAGGTCGCCGGCGCGATCGTCCGGTCCGACCTGTCCTGGGTCTTCGTCGCCCT
>CAITDZ010000172.1 GCA_903891285.1 uncultured Solirubrobacterales bacterium | reverse complement strand
GGGCAGGATCCCTCGATCGAGGACCGGGCAGCCCGCCGGGAGGACCACCGACGACGAATCGCGGCGGCCGGGAGTCTCGAACAGACCGTCTACGTGAATGACCGACGCGAGAGCATCCTCGCGCTGACGGCCCTGCTCGACAGCGGCCGGCGTCCGGAGGACTTCGACGCCGCGAGGCGGGTGTCCCTGTGGGAGGGGGACCTCGAAGCGGTCGACGCCCTGAAGGTCGATCCGGCCCTCCTCTCGACGATCCGCGGAGAGCTCGACGGCCTCTCGGCCCGCCTCGACTGAGCCGGAAGCACGAGGAGAGGGACCGGGGCGTGAAAGGCTTCGCGCCGATGCCGACCGAGACCGAGACGGGAGTGGGGCCGAACAGCCGGGCACCGTCAGGTGGCGGTTCGTTCGGGCACCTCTTCACAAGGGTCGTCACCTTCAGGCGAATGGAGGCAGTCAGCCTCGTCCATTCTGCGATCTACCTCTGTCTGCTCGTCGCGGCGTTCGCCCTCGGAGGGCCACAGCCCTGGACCTTCATTTTCGGCCTCAGCCACGGGATCATCTGGATCGTGATGTCGCTCGCCGCCGTGGCGGCAGTCCACTTTCGGGTGATCAACCTGAGGCTCGCGGTCGCAATCGCCCTCCTCGGCTGCATCGCCCCCTTCTTCGGGTCGGCCGAGTTCCTCCGCCAGTCCCACCAGCGGAAACGGACAGGGGCGGCCCGGTGAGCGCCTCCGCCCTCGCGGTCGTCGGAGCCACCGACCCGTCCGGTCGGTCTGTGGGTCTGGTCGCGGAAGACGGGCAGATAACCGAGTTCGGACCGGACGCCACCCCTCCGGAGGGGGCCGAGATCCTGGACGGCTCCGGAATGCTGGTCACGCCACCGCTGGTCAACGGACACACCCACGCGGCGATGACCCTGTTCCGGGGGCGGGGCGACGACCTTCCGCTCATGCGCTGGCTGAAGGAGGCGATCTGGCCCCTCGAGAAGAACCTGACCCCCGACGACGTCTACTGGGGTGCTCGTCTGGCCTGTGTCGAGATGGCCCGAAACGGGGTCTCGACCTTCTGGGACATGTACTGGCAGGAACCGGAGGTGGCTCGTGCCGTCGAAGACGCCGGTCTTCGGGCGACGGTCGGGCCGGTGGTGATCGACCCCCCTGGTGGCACCGGTCCGTCGACCGGCTGGCTGGAGGATCTGGACCGCTGCGCCTCCTTCGGGCCACGGATCTCGGTCGCCGTGGCACCGCACGCGATCTACACCGTCGGGGGCGAGAGCCTCGAGCGACTGGCCGGGATTGCCCGGGAGAGGGATCTGCCGATCCACATACACCTGTCCGAGACGGCGCAGGAAGTCGAGGACTGCGTGACCGAGCACGGAGTTCGCCCGACCCGCTACCTCGATGACCTGGGGCTGATCGGTACGAAGACCCTGTTGGCCCATGCCGTCTGGCTCGATCGGGAGGAACTCGAACTGGTCGCCGAGCGGGGAGCGACCGTCGTCACGAACCCGGTCGCAAATCAGAAGCTCACGGTCGGGAGGCCCTTCCCCTGGTCCGAAGCCCGGCGGGCCGGAGTCGCGGTCGGTCTCGGTACCGACGGCCCCGCGTCGAACAACTCGCTCGACCCCCTCGGGGATCTCAAGGTCTTCGCCCTTCTCCAACGCGCTGCCTCGGCCGACGCCGCGGTCATCCCGGTAGAGGAGGCCTGGCGAATCGCCACCGGTCGGGCTTCCGCCCTCCTCGGCCCGGCCGACCCACTCGCCCCGGGAATGCCGGCCGACTTCATCCTGGTCGACCTGGCGCTGCCCGAGATGGCAACCGGAGACCCCGTCTCCAACCTGGTCTATGCGGCAACCGGCTCCGCGGTCCACACGCTGGTCGTCGCCGGCGAGGTCGTCTCCCGAGGGGGACATATCGAGGGCGAAGAAGAAGTCGTCGCCCGGGCCGCCGAGGCAGCCCACCGTCTTACCGCCTGAGGTCGACCGGAAGGGCTAGAGGTAGCCCATCGGGTCCTGCGCGGCCCCGTTGATCCGGACTTCGAAGTGGAGGTGGGGCCCGGTACTGGATCCGGTGTTTCCGGAGTAGCCGATCACCTGACCCTGACTGACCCGCTGTCCGCTCGAGGACGCATAACCCGAGAGGTGGGCGTAACAGGTCGAAAGACCGCCACCGTGGTCGACGCAGATGTAGTTGCCGTAACCCCCGTAGTAGGAGGCAAGGATCACGGTGCCGGATTTGGCGGCACGAACCGGGGTGCCCTCGGGCACGGAGATGTCGATCCCCTCATGCATTCGACCCCATCGGTAGCCGAAGCCCGAAGTGAGCGTTCCGGAGAGCGGCCAGACCAGGCCGGCTGCGCTGGGGGCACTCATCGGACCGGCCGGCAGGGTCGAGACGCCCGAAGCAGCAGCTATCTCCGCCTGGATCTCGGCCTGGAGGTCGGCCCGGATGCTCTCGAGGCGACCCACCTGCTCATCGATCTGTGAGAGCGCAGCGTTTCGCTGGCCCCTTGCCGCTATGAGGTTGCTCTCCCGTGCCTGGACTGCAGACCTCGCCACTTCGAGCGCCTGCTCCTCCTCGGCAATCTGGTCACGGACCTTCTCGATCCGCTCCTTGACCGTCTTCAGCTTCAACACGAGCTTCTTCTGTCGATCGCGGAGGTCCCTCACCCTGGCGACCAGCTTCTCGTCGCTGCTCTGGATCTGCTCGATGTATTCGCTCCGCTCGATCAGGTCCCCGTAGTCCTCAGAGGCGAAAACGAGGTCCGAGACCTCGGTCGTCCCCGACTCATAGATCGCCACCAAACGGCTGCGGAGGGTGTCGAGTGAAACCTTCAGTTTCTTCGCGAGGAGGCGGAGTTCCCCATACGCCTCCTTGAGCTCGCCGACTGCGACGTCGAGTTCGGCCTGTTTGTCGGCCAGCCGCTTCTCGGCAGCCCGCTCCTCGACCCGGAGGGCAGCGACCTGGGTCTCGATCGTCCTGATCCGACCGTTGAGGGCCTCGATCTCGTTGGAGAGCACGCCGCGCTTCTGATTGGCCCGGTCGAGCTTCTGCTCGGTCTGGTCGAGTCGCTCCTCGACCGATGCGTCGGCAGCGCCACGGGTCAGGATCAGCCCTCCGAGCAGGGTTATGAGAACCGCGGCAGCGGTCGCAAGGCGCGCGATTGGGGACGGCGGGCTGAGGGGAGCTCGCGGAGCCACAGAAGGGCAGTGTAAGCATCTGCAAACAATTGGTCCGGATCCCGGATTCCTGCACGAAGGCTTGCCCCGGGTGCCTCAGAGCCGCAAAGCGCGCTCCGGACCCTGAATCTGGCCTACCGACCGATGTGGAAGCCGATCAGGCCGGGGATCTTCGAGATTCCCCCGCTGATCGGGTCGGGAGGGACCCCCGCCATCTCGGCTGCTTCCCGGTTCTCGATCGCGGCTCGGATGACCGCGCCGCCCAGCCAACGGAAGGGCTCGGGCGGCACCCGGGTCAAAGCCTCGACCGGTTCGACCAGCGGCAGGGTTGAGTAGCGGTCCTCGACTCCCCGGGCAAGCGACGCGAGGCACCTGCCGGCCATCTGGCTCGGGCCGACCCCGTTGCCGGTGTAGCCAATCGCACCGAAGACCCGATCCGATGGAAACCTGACCACATGGGGCAGGTGGCTTGCCGTTGCATCGATCGGGCCACCCCAGGCATGTTCGAACCTCTTTCCCTCCAGCCCCGGGAAGTAGGCGATGGCATGCTCGATCACCCTGCGGGTCACCGAGGGATCGACTTCGGAGGTCCCGCGCCTCCTTCCCCCCGCAGCGATTCGCCCACCGCCCCAGCCGAAGGCGATCCGACCGTCGGGAGTGGTCCGAAAGTAGTTGAGGAGTGCCCTGCAGTCACTGATCGCCTCGCCGCCGGTCCAACCGATCTCCTCGATCAGGTCGGGTACCGGTTCCGAAATCACCATGTGGCTGGAGGCCATGGTCACCCTGCCGGCAAACGGCCAGCCCGTCCCGGCCATCGCCGCTCCACCGGCGAGCACCGCCCGGTCCGCCCGGACCGAGCCGAGTTCGGTGTGGGCCACCACCCCACCACCGCCCTCCTCGAATCCGATCACTGCACTCTTCTCGAACAGCGAAGCACCGGCCTCGAGCAGGGCGTCACGCAGGCCGAAGGCGAGGCGGGCCGGCTGGACGGTCGCGGCCTGTCGGTAGAGGAGGCCCTCCCGAAAGGCCGGTGACCGACAGATCGCCGCGACCTCCTGCCGGTCGAGCTCGGCCGGCAGGTCCCGGAACCCGGCGGCCTCCATCGCCTCGACGTTCCCGTCCCACCTTCCGTCCTGGGCCGGAGCGGTCGAGACGTTCAGGTAGCCGGATCGATTGAACCAGCAGTCGATCCCCTGCTCCTCTGCGAAGACCCCGATCTGGGCGATCGAATCGTCGGCTACTCGGCCCACCTCGGTCGCTGCCTCGACCCCGAAACGCTCGACCAGACTGGCGAAGCTGACCCACATCGCATCGCAGAACCCCCCGTTTCGGCCCGATGGCCCGAAACCGAAACGGTCGGACTCGAGCAGGACCACCCTCGCCCCCGGCTCGGCCGAAGTGAGGTGCCAGGCGGCCCACATCCCCGTGAACCCGCCACCGACCACCACGACGTCGGCCTCGATGTCCGTCCGAAGCGGCTGCAGCGGTTCCGGCTCGCCGGCCTCCGCGATCCAGTATCCGTGGGCGTCGTGGGTCCCGACTTCCATGCCGAAAGGAGGCTATTCGACCGATCGCGCCGCCCGATCCCGGATCCGGACGGTGGACAGGCCAATTGCGGGGGAAGGCGGAGGCCATCCGGGGTCGAACTAGC
>CAITDZ010000171.1 GCA_903891285.1 uncultured Solirubrobacterales bacterium | reverse complement strand
TCCTCGACCGTCCCGGGGACGGTGTCCGACTGGGGACCCGCCGCAAGTTCGAGGTTCGAGGAACCGTCAGGCCAGAGGACGAGGATGCCGATCACGGTCGCGACGGCGATAGCCCCAACGGCGAAGACGAAGCCGCGAGCGGAACCTTTTGACTCTCGGACCACCCGAAGAGTCTCGCAACGGGTCCGGCGACGCCCGGAACAAAAGATGGGATCCAGTCCCATTGTGTGATAACTTTTTGGTACTGAGTCTCATTTACTCCGCCGGTGCGTAATCGCCGGGAAAGGTCGTCCATGCTCGAAACGGTGTTCGCCCCCTTCACTCTCCCCTACATCCAGCGGGCAACGCTGGAGATCCTGTTCCTCTCGGTGGTCGCCGGACTGATCGGCCCCTGGATCGTGCTGAGGTCGCTCGCCTTCCACTCCCATGCGGTCGGGGTCTCGACCTTTCCCGGTCTGGTGCTCGCAGACGGGCTCGGGGCATCGGCCCAGCTGCTGGCCCTCGGGACCGCTGGCCTGTTCACGGCGAGTTCCTCGGTCCTGGGTCGGGTTCGGAACGCGACCTCGGATGCGATCACGGCACTCATCCTGGTCGGGTGCCTGGCGATAGGGGTCATCCTGGCCAGCGACGTCTTCTCTTCCGGTGCGAACGTGGACTCGCTGCTCTTTGGATCACTCCTTTCGATTGGCTCCGCTGACCTCTTCTTCGCTGCCGGGACGGCCGTCCTCGCGATCGGGGGCTCTGCCCTGCTGTCCCGTCACTGGCTTGCCCGGGGATTCGACGAAGGCTTTGCCGGGGAGGCCGGTTCGGGATCACGCTGGTTCGACCTTGCCCTCCTCCTGACGGTGGCGGTCGCCGTGATCGCGGCCCTCAACGCGGTCGGGGCCCTGCTGGTGATTGCCCTGATGGTCGTCCCGGCAGCCACGGTCCGTCTGGTGACCCGGCGAATCCAAACCCTCCAGGCCGGGACGCTTGGTCTGGTGTTGGCCGAGGGGACCGTCGGCATCTGGCTCTCGGTCCAGACGGATGCTCCTCCCGGTGCGACCATCGCAGTGCTCAGCGGTGTCGTGTTCGGCCTGGTTGCCGCCTGGCGGTCGGTCCACTCGAGTCGAAGCCCTGGGAAGGCCCTTGGCCTGGCCGGAGCCCTGGCGGTAACCGCAGGCTTCCTGGTGGGATGCAGCCCAGGCGGCGCGGAAAGCGGTCCCGGTGGGGTTTCGGCAGTCGCCTCGACGACCCAGATTGCCGACATCGTCCGTGAGGTGGGCGGGGAACGGGTCGAGGTAACCCAACTCCTCCGACCGAATACCGACCCGCACGAATACGAACCCAGACCTTCTGACGTCGCGGCCCTGTCCAAGGCCGAGGTCATTTTTCAAAACGGTGGCCACCTCGACGACTGGGTCGGGCAACTGGTCGAAGACAGCGGTAGCGACGCGCGCATCATCGATCTCGGAGAGGCGATCCCGCTCAAACTGGCCGAGAGCGGGCGCTCGGATGATCACGGCCACGAAGATGAGGATTTCGACGCCCACTGGTGGCACGACCCGACCAACGTCGAAGCTGCCACCGCAAAGATCGCAACCGTACTCGGGTCACTCGACCCTCGGGCGAAAGGTCTTTTCAAACGCAATGCCGACCGCTACGAAGCGGAGCTCGCAGCGCTCGACCAATCGATACGGGCCTGCATCGAGCGGATTCCCCGCGGAGACCGGAAGCTGGTGACCGACCACGAGTCGTTCGACTATTTCGCCAACCGGTACGGAATCAGCGTGGTCGGAGCGGTCATCCCTGCCCTGACCACGCAGGCCGAACCGTCGGCCGGCGACCTCGCGCGACTCGAGGAAACGATTCGGTCGGAAGGGGTCGATGCCGTCTTCTCGGAAAACTCCTTGCCGAGCGAGACGGCTGAGGCGATCGCGCGCGACAGCGGCGCTTCCGCCGAATACTCCCTTTTCGGGGACAGCCTCGGGCCTGCCGACTCAGTTGCCGGCACCTACATCGGGATGATGCGAACGAATGCGGATCGAATCGCGCGCGGGCTTTCCGACGGAACCGTGGAATGCGGGTTCCCTTGACCGACCCGCCCCGAGGCCGAACCGACGCTGCCGCACCTGCGGACCGAGCCGGATCGGAGTCGGCGATCGTCTCGGCCCGGGACCTCGCCATCGGCTACGGACGTGAACCGGCGCTGACCGGGGTCGGATTCGATCTCGACCGAGGGGAGACCGTCGGCGTCCTGGGGCCGAACGGGGGAGGCAAGACGACCCTCTTCAGGGCCCTGCTCGGGAGACTGGAACCCCTCGAAGGCTCGCTCTATGTCAACGGTTCGTGTGCCACCGTCCCCCAGGCCGACAACGCCCGGCTCGACTACCCGGTGACCGCCCTCGACGTTGCCCGAATGGGGTCACTCGCCGGTCTTCCCTGGTGGCGCAGGCCGGGGCGCAGACAGGGCCGGGTCGCCCTTGCGGCACTCGAGGCCGTCGGGATGGGCGACCTCGCGG
>CAITDZ010000170.1 GCA_903891285.1 uncultured Solirubrobacterales bacterium | reverse complement strand
GGTGCTGATCCTGGGAATCGGCAACTCCGCCACCGACATCGCGGTCGAGTCCTCGAGGATCGCCGACCGGACGATCCTCGCGATGCGCCGCGGTGCCTGGATCGTCCCGAAATACCTCTTCGGGGTCCCGACCGATCGCCTGACCACCTTCAAGCCGTTCACTCGGGTCCCGTTGGGGATCCAGAGCACGATGCTCAAGGCACTGCTCAGGCTCTCCCAGGGGAGGGTCAGCGACGTCGGCCTTCCGGAGCCCGACCACGACCCGCTCCATGCCCATCCGACCGTCTCGGACGACCTGCTAAGTCGCCTCGGTCATGGGGACATAGTCGTCAAGCCGAACATCGACCACTTCGACGGGGGAACCGTTGTCTTCGAGGACGGGACCGCGGAGGAGGTCGACCTGGTCATCTACTGCACCGGCTACCGGATCACCTTCCCCTTCTTCGAAAGCTCGGTGATCGATCCGTCCGAGAACCAGATCGACCTCTACAAGAGGGTGGTCTCGCTCGACCGGCCGGGCCTCTACTTCATCGGACTGGTCCAGCCCCTCGGGGCGATCATGCCCCTGGCCGAGGCCCAGTCGGTCTGGGTGGCCGACCTGATCGCCGGAGAGGGTGCGCTGCCCGACCGGGCAACCATGGCCCGCGATTCAGCTCGGGAGCAGTCAGCGATGGCTCGTCGCTACGTCGCCTCGAAGCGACACACGATCCAAGTCGACTTCGAGAGTTACCTGCGGGAGATCTCGCGGGAGCGACTCCGCTCACGCGAGCGGGTCTTCCTGCCAGCCTGACGGGAACGACCCTCGTGGTGCTCCGGGCCGCCGCTGCAGTCGCCCGGGCAGACCGGTCCGCCACGACGAGGCCCGAACGGGATCCGCCCTCGACGGCTGCCACCGTCGTCATCGCTCCCCGGTGCCTCGGGTTCGGGCTGGCCCTTGGCCGCCCAGAGGACGAGCCAGATCATCCCGATGGCCGGAACCTTCAGGACGACTGCCAGGAACAGGATTGGCCACGTCTCCGCCATCGCGCGAGTGTAACCCATACCTGACCGGTCAGGGCGGATTTCCCCTCCCCACCGTCATCCTGCCCTCTAGCGCGGATCCTTCCGGCTCTCCCCTCCGGACCCGTCGACCCAGGTAGTACACCGATCGCACTGAGTCAGGCGGGGGCTCGCGGAGCTCCTCTCAACCAACGCCTCTAGCGCGGGTCCTGGCAGCCGGGGGCGCACTCACCCTCGTCGTCCCCTCCTCGGTGAGTACATCCCCCGTCTACCTCCCGCGCACGGGGAGCCAGTGCCCTGAGGAGGGAAGACCGAATCACCTGGGAGTTCATGGCAGGGGGGTCGGGTAGGTGCGAGTGGGAACTGGTGGGGTAGGTGGGAGCACCTGCCCGAGCCCCCGCCTGACTCATCGTGCCCGGGATAGGAACGGGGCCGTCGGGTCCTCGAGGAAGGGATGCCTTCGGGTTGGGACCATCGGGGATGGGGATGAGCCTTGGAGTGGTTGGCCCGGGGTGGGGGCCGAATCGCCGTTCAGGAGCCGCATCTGTAACATCGGTCGCCGTGCCGAATACGAACCAACTAGTGCGCAAGGGCCGAAAGCGCCCGAAGAAGAAGGTTGCCACTCCGGGCCTCAAGTCCGGTCAGGGCAACAAGAAGAAGGTCGCCGCGCCGCAGCGGAGAGGGGTATGTACCCGAGTCGCGACGGTCACTCCGAAGAAGCCGAACTCGGCCCTTCGAAAGATTGCCCGTGTTCGTCTGGCCCACGGCATGGAGGTAACCGCCTACATCCCTGGCGAGGGACACAACCTCCAGGAGCACTCGGTCGTCCTGATCAGGGGCGGAAGGGTCAAGGACCTTCCGGGCGTCCGCTACAAGGTCGTCCGCGGGACGCTCGACGCAGCCGGAGTTTCCGACCGGAAGCAGGCCCGGTCCCGCTATGGGGTCAAGGCCCGCTGATGGCCCGCCGTAACGCCGCGACGATCCGGCCGCTCGAGGCCGATACCGAATTCCGAAGCCGACTCGTCCAGCAGGTGGTCAACAAGGTGATGCGTGACGGCAAGAAGTCGCTCGCCGAGAAGATCACCTACGACGCCCTGGCGATCGTCGGTGAGCGCTCGGGCGAGGATCCGGTCGGGGTCCTGAAGGAAGCGATCGATCAGCTCACCCCCCAGCTCGAGGTCCGCTCCCGCCGGGTCGGTGGTGCGACCTACCAGGTCCCGGTCGAGGTCCCGGACCGACGGGGCCGCACCCTTGCGGTCAGGTGGCTGGTCGACTTCGCCCGCAGTCGCGGTGAGTACTCGATGTCCGAGCGTCTCGCCAACGAGATCCTCGACGCCCAACGACAGCAGGGCAATGCCTGGAAGCGGAAGGACGACATCTTCCGCATGGCGCAGGCCAACAAGGCCTTCGCCCACTACCGCTGGTAGCCATCTCCCTACCCCTCTGGCGCGGGTCCTGGCAGCCGGGGGCGCACTCACCCTCGTCGTCCCCTCCTCGGTGAGTACATCCCCCGTCTACCTCCCGCGCACGGGGAGCCAGTGCCTGGAGGGGTGAAGCCCGAACCAGCCGGGAGTTCATGGCAGGGGGGTCGGGTAGGTGCGAGTGGGAACTGGTGGGGTAGGCGGGAGCACCTGCCCGAGCCCCCGCCTGACTCAACGCGGTCGGGGCGTCAGCGGGGCAGACGGGTCCGG
>CAITDZ010000169.1 GCA_903891285.1 uncultured Solirubrobacterales bacterium | reverse complement strand
GGTGGCGTCCGCTGGAAGAGGACGATCTTCTCGACCTCCCTCGCGAGGGCCGGGACGATCTGGATCGCCGAGGCGCCTGTCCCGACCACCGCGATCCGCTTGCCGGAGGGGTCGAACTCGTGGTTCCATCGGGCCGAGTGGAAGACGGGACCACGGAATCGATCGAGCCCTTCGATTTCGGGTATCCGTGGCTCGCTGAGGCCCCCCACGGCGCTGATCAGGATGTCGCAGGTCAGCTCCCCCTGCGAGGTATTGAGACGCCAGAGGCCCCCCTCGGCATCCCAGACTGCCTCCTCCATCTCGCAGTCGAACCGAACCAGGGGCCTCACCCCCTGGTCGACTGCCACCTGCTCGACGTAGGCCTGGATCTCCCCGCCGGGCGAGAAGGCCCGCGACCAGTCGGGATTGGGTGCGAAGGAGAGCGAGTAGAGGTGGGACGGCACGTCACAGGCACAGCCCGGGTAGGTGTTGTCCCGCCAGGTCCCCCCGACCTCGCTCGCCCGCTCCAGCAGGACCAGATCCTCTTGACCTGCGGAGAGCAGGCTCCGGGCCATGATGATCCCGGAGAGGCCTGCTCCGACGATGACGATGTGACTGTGGGTCGGTCTCATGGGCCGCTGGGCTCGGGACGGGCAGAGGGTGCCCGCCCGGTACCCGAAAAGACCTCGCAGACACTAACCTGCCGGTCAGGAGAGGTTTCCGGTAAACGGCTTTTTCAGGAGGGATCCCAATGAGACGTAGTTGTGCGATCGGGGCGGCGATCCTCGTCGGGGCGATCGGGATCGGACTGGCCCTGCTCAACCGCCTGGCCGGAGGGGAAGAGGGGATCGGCTCGGCCGACGGCCCACCCGAACCGATCGAGGGCGCCGGTAGGAAGCCCTCTCCACCAGCCTCAAAACCCACCGCAGGCTCGACCACGAGCGGCGGTCCGAAGGCCACTGCCTCGATGACCAAGGCCGAGCTCTACGAGATAGCGAGCGGTCTCGGCATCAAGGGTCGTTCCTCGATGAACAAGACCCAGCTGCTCGAGGCGATCCAAGCCGCATCCTGAGGTCGTACCCGGCGGGTCGAGGCCCATGCCGGCGTCTCGGTGGTTAGCCTCGTCCCATGGCGCTGCTCGAGGAATACGACGGTTTCCTGATCGACATCGACGGGGTCGTACTGCTGGGGGAAGACCCGCTGCCCGGGGCTGTCGACGCCCTGGCGAAGCTCGCCGACAGCGGCAAGCCATACGCCTTCGTGACCAATAACCCGAGGCTCTCCGGTGAGGAACACGCCGAACTCCTTCGTCGAAGGGATATCGAGGCAGCCGACGGGCAGGTCTTGACCTCGGCCAGGACCCTGATCTCCCTCGTGCTCGAGGGGCCGGGCGAGGGAAGTCCCGCGGTGGTGGTCGGCACCGATTCCTTCCTCAGGCAGGTCGACGAGGCAGGCATCGAACCAGTTCCCCTGGATGAGTGGCGGAGGGCCGAGAGCGTGATGGTCTCCGGCCACGAGGAGTTCTCCTACCCCGAGCTCAGGGCTGCCGCGATGGCTGCCAGGGAAGGAGCCCTGCTCGGGGCAACCGGACGCGACCCGACCATGCCGATGCCGGACGGACCCTGGCCGGGCACCGGAGCGATCCTGGCCGCGATCGAAACCGCGTCCGGGGTCGAGGCGACGGTCACGGGCAAGCCTGAACCGGCGATCTTCGAGGCAGGTCTCGACCTGCTCGGCCGTCCGGATCGGGTGGCGATGGTTGGCGATCGGCCCGACTCCGACATCGCCGGGGCCAAGGCCATGGGGATCGCCGGGATCCTGGTCACGGAAGGAAGCGACCCAGCCGGGGCGGACCACCTGATCCGCGACCTCGCCGGACTTGTCGCTTGACTCGATGGCCCTGATCGCGCTCCTCGTCTACGTCGCCTTCCTGCTCGTCACCTTCGGCGGCAAGAGCATCGTGATGAAGCGCCGGATCGGCTCGACCGGATTCCACGGGATGTCGGAGGAAGAGGGGCCGGTCGAGAGGTTCGCCGGGGTCCTGATCATCCTCGGCTCGATCGGCGCCCTGGTCGCCCCGATCCTCGAGCTCACGGGCGTGACCGAGTCCTTTGGCGGTCTGGACGGGACCTGGGTCGGATGGACGGGACTCGTCCTGGCGCTCTTGGGCTGGGTGCTCTGCCTGGTCTCCCAGGCCGAGATGGGTGCGTCCTGGCGGATCGGGGTCGAACCCGGCGAGCGGACCGAGCTGGTGACCGAAGGCCTCTTCGCCTACTCGCGGAACCCCTTCTTCGCAGCTGTATTCGTCTTCGCCCTGGGGCTGTTCCTGATGGTCCCCAACCCGATCGCCGCGGTGGCCGGCCTCTGCCTATTCCTCGGCTTCCAGATCCAGGTCAGGACCGTCGAGGAGCCGAACCTGAGGGAAGTCTTCGGTGAGGACTACGTCCGCTACGGGGAGCGGGTCGGTCGCTACCTGCCCGGGGTCGGGAGGTTCAGGCAGGGAGCCTGAATCGCACTCAGTTCGAGGGGGGACACGGCACCCAGGGAAGGGCAAAGAGGTCATCTCGCTTGGCGATGGCGCTAAAGCCCATCTCGGCTGCCCTCCCGCAGAACTCAGCCGACTCGAGGTCGTACTCGACCGAGAAGACCGCCTTTCCTCGCTCGATGAAGGGCCGGTACTGGCCACACTCGTCGTACTGGAAGCATTGCTCGACGACGGCGAAGTCGAATCGGTCGACCAACGCACCGACCTGGGGTCCATCATTCTTGAGTCCCGCCGCAAGGTCGTAGCCATGGGCGAGACCGGCGAGCCACCGGTTGTAGCGGAGCTGGTCGGAAGGGGTGATCGGGAATCCGGTCTGGTTCTCCCACGCATTGACGTTGTCGAACTCGACCCCGTCGAAACCCTTAAGACGACATGCCTTGACGCGGTCGCGAATCACCCCCCCGAACAGTCTGAATCGGCGGATGTCGAGCCAGCGCTCGTTCGGATAGCCGGCATACCTCCTGCCGAGGACCGACCGGGGGAAACGAGTGCGGTCCCTTCGATACGACTCCCAGCTGCCGGCATCTAGGTAGCAGGTGATCCTTGCACCCCTCCGGTGTAGGGCGTTCACTGTTGCCCGCGAGGTTGAGTCCCCGTCGGTTTCGAAGACCGAGGCAGGTATCGAGCGATCGATCCTCCCCTGTAGCTGCAACTGCCAGGGACCGATCGACGGCTGGGGCCGCCACCTGGCCTGCGCCGCGACCGGGACCATTGCGAGGACCCCGATCACCACCATCGCGGCCACGGCGATCCGGTTTCCCCTTGCCAAGAGCTTCATCGACATCCGGACGAGTATAGGAATGGGGTCCGTCCGTCCGAGTCTCTCAGCCGAGCGTGCTGAAGCCGGGTGGTGCCTTGGTCGTCCCGGCCGCGACCTGCTTCTCGTGGGTCCGGACCTCGGAGAGGATCCGTTCGAGTCGCTCCTCCTCGGAGTCATCGACGAACTCCATCGAGGCCGCGATCGAGGGGTGCTCGGCCGCGATCGCATCCCGCATCGCGATCGCCACTGCCCGGTAGGTCGGGTGGCCCTCCCTGCCGGAGCGGAGCTCGATCAGCTGGATCGCCTCCCGGGCGTTGAGGTCGAGGACGTAACGGATTCGGTAGCCGAGGCAGAGTGCGTAAGGGGCGAGGTGGTCGAATCCGCCGTCGGTGAGCCTCTCGAACTCCTCCCGGGAGATCTCGAGTGCCTCGCGGTAGCCCTCCCCCACGCCGGCCTCGTCGACCTCCTCCGGGATCCAGGCACCGAGGTCCGGGGTGAGCGACTGCCACTGGCAGGTGAGGATCCGGTGGCGCTGGAGGTCGCGGAAGGCGCCGTAGTCGGAGACGATCTCGAACCGGTAGGAGGCGGCCTCGAACCCCCGACCGGGTCTATGCCTGCGGTTCCTGCGCTCCCCGACCAGCGCCCGGAACAGGTCTTCCCGCTCCGATGCGTCGAGCGCCCCTATCCGGGCCCTGGTCTCGGCTTCGGAGACCCCCGCTCCCTCGAACAGGCAGGAGGCGAGGACCTCGTCCTCCGACCCCCGGACCTCGATCTGCTCGACCGAGGGTCCCGGGTTGTCGTCTTCGGCCCGATCGAGGCCCAGTCGCGCTACCCACTGCTCGGTCGCCTCCCTTCTCTCGGTCAGGTACTCGATCCACTCGCCCCCGCGATCCGGCCGATCGACCCGGGCGACGAAGCTCGGCATCACCTTCTTCAGCTCTCCGAGGACCATCTCCCCGAACCCACGGGCCTCGG
>CAITDZ010000168.1 GCA_903891285.1 uncultured Solirubrobacterales bacterium | reverse complement strand
TCCTCTGGCGAGTATGGGAGCTCCCCCTCGCGGGCGAAGGAGCCGATCGGGTCGGCCCGGAAGGAGCCGAGCACGTCCTCGGGGTCGAGGCCGCGCTCCTCCCAGATCCCGACCAGGAAGGCGGCGGCCGGGAGGAAGGCCGAGCCGGCATCGAGGGCGACCCGGGCTACCTCGAGCAGGACTCCATCGAGGACCTGGGAGAGGTCGGAGAGGGTCGAGATGGCGATTCCCGAGTCCCCGCGGCCGAGGAGGAAGGCGTGGTCCTCGGGGGCGGCACCGATCCGGGCGGCCCGGTCGAAGAGGATCGAGACCTCGGTCGTGCCGCCGAGCAGGTCCTCGAGGATCTCGCTGTTGGCCCGGGAGCGGTCGGGGTTTGCGTTCTCCTGGCGGACCTGCCAGTGGCGCCCAGCCCGGACCGCACGGGTGAAGGGGGTGCGGAGCGGCAGCCCGGCCGGGTCGGGGGCGAGGGCGTCGTCGGACGTGTAGAGCCACTTTGCCTCCACCCCGTCGTCCAGGTGGGTCACAGCCTCGACCGAGGCGTCGCCGTCGGTCGCCTTCTCCAGCCACTCCTCGTAGGAGACGGGGTCGAAACCGGGTGCGAGCGGCTCGCTCACCTGTGGGTTCCTTCGTGGAAACAAGGGGAAAACATCGGCCCTTCAGGGTATCTCCCACCGGCTCGAGGGGCCGTTCCCGGGCCGCGCTGAGCGGGGGCGCTCTAACCTGCCCGCAGTTGCCAAAGGAGAAGGAGAAAAGGAAGAGGGTCGTCGAGCGGGAGGAGGTCGCCCGGTTCAACCTGCCGCCCGAGGCCTTCAAGTTCAGCCGGGTCAAGGACAACCCCGTCCGGGCGATCCTCCAGCGGTTCGCACTCGCTTCGCTGCTGGTCCTGTTCATCGCCCTGATCACCTACATCGGGCGCGACGGCTACTACGACAGCCAGAGCGACCAGCCGCTCACCTTCATCGATGCGCTCTATTACGCGACGGTCAGCGTGACCACGACCGGCTACGGGGACATCGTCCCCAACACCCAGGCATCGCGCCTGATCAACGTCTTCGTGGTGACCCCGGCGAGGATCCTCTTCATCGTCCTCTTGGTAGGGACTACCCTTGAGGTCCTCGCCGAGCGGTCGAGGTTCCTATACCGGCTCAGGAACTGGCAGAAGAAATTGAACGGGCACACAGTGATTTGCGGATTCGGGGTCAAGGGCCGGGCGGCCCTGGAGTACCTGCGCCGCTACACCCCCGACATGGAGGCGGTGGCGATCGACGACCGCGACGACGCCCTGACCCAGGCGAACGCCGAAGGACTGACCGGGATCCGTGGGTCCTCCTACGACCCGGCGATCCTCCAGGCGGCCGAGATCGGCAGGGCGAAGACCGTGGTGGTCGCGCTCGACTCGGACGACCACACGGTCCTGACCATCCTCCGGGTTAGGGAGCTGAACACCGAGGCGACCGTGGTTGCGGCCTGTCGGGAGCAGTCGAATGCGGCGCTCCTCGAAAGCTCGGGCGCCGACCACGTGATCGTCTCCTCCTCGTCGGCCGGTCGACTGTTGGGGATGGCGGCCGAGGCACCGGAGGCGGCCGAGGTGGTCAACGACCTGCTCACCTTCGGCGCCGGACTGGACATCGACGAATGGAAGGTGACCGAGGCCGGAGCCGACCCGATCCGCGAGGAAGGCGACACGGTCGTCGCGATCATCCGCGGCGAGCAGCTTCTTCGGCCCGACGAGCCGGGCTGCCTGCCGACCGAAGTCGGCGATCGGGTGGTCTACGTCGCACGGCGCGCGCCGGGTACGAACGGAACCAACGGCCAGGCTGGGGAAGGCGCGGCCTAGACCGACCGGGTCAGCTGCTGCGACGGCGGCGGAGCGTGTTCAGGCCATCCCGCCTGAGCGCATCGAAGACGGCGCGGCGCGGGCCGTAGGTGGGATCGGGATCCTTTCCGGCGCCAAGGCGCTGGATCTGGTGCTGGGTCCACCAGAGGTCGGCGATCGAGTCGAGCTTCTTGATGCCGATCTTCTTCAGCTCGAAGTCGGAGCGGGCCGTCTCCGGGGAGGCGAGGAGCTCCTGCGGAAGCTCGGGTTGGAGGGCGAGTGGCCTGGCGATGCCGATCAGGTCGGTGGCCCCGCTGGCGATCGCATCGACCATGGCCGCCCCGGTACGGAAGCCGCCGGTCACCATCAGCGGCACGGTGGTCACGGCCCGCACCCGTTCGGCGAACTCGAGGAAGAAGGCTTCACGGGCCCGCGTGCTCTCCGACAGGCCTCCATTGCTCATCGCCGGCGACTCGTAGGTGCCGCCCGAGATCTCCAACAGGTCGACACCCTCCCGGTCGAGGTGCTCGATCACCGCGAGTGATTCGTCCTCGGTGAAGCCCCCGCGCTGGAAGTCCGCGGAGTTGAGCTTGATCGAGAGGACCTTGTCGGGTCCGATCGAGGAGCGGACGGCCCTGGTGACCTCGAGCAGGAAACGGCGACGGCGTTCGGGGTCTCCGCCCCACTCGTCATCGCGAAGGTTGGCGCGCGGCGAGAGGAACTGACTGACCAGGTAGCCGTGTGCTCCGTGGATCTGCACTCCGTCGAAGCCGGCATCGACGACGATGCGTGCCGACTCGCCGAAGCGCCCGATGATCTCGACGATCTCCTCTTCGGTCAAGGCCCGCGGCTTGGGGAAGGCGGGGCCCAAGTCGAGGGCGACTGCGCTCGGGGCGACCACGAGTTCGGAGAGGCCGGCCGTGGTCTGTCGACCTGGGTGGTTCAGCTGCACCAGTGCCGCTGCGCCGTTGCCCCTGGCCGCCTGGGCCCACCGCTCCAGCCCGGCGAAATCACGGTCGTCCTCGACCACGACGTTGAGGGGTTCGCCGATCGAGCGGGAATCGACCATCACGTTGCCGGTGATATTCAGGCCCACTCCACCCGCAGCCCAGCGGGAGTAAAGGAGGCCGAGCTGGGGCGTGTACTGGCCGGCCGGGCCGCCCAGCTGCTCGCTCATCGCGGGCTTGGCCAGGCGGTTCTTCAGCGTGGTGCCGCTGGGAAGGGTCAGCGGCGAGGCCAGGGTGGTGACGGAAGCTGTGTCGGCGGAACTACCCATCGGGGTTTCTCGCTACCGGGCCTTCGGGTCGGCCGAGCCGCTCAGTCGAGGAGGGTTACCGACTCGATCTTCTGGTCTTCGAGCGGCTTGTCGTGGCCGTCGGTCGGAGAGGTCTCGATCTCGTCGACCACGTCCATCCCCTCGACCACCTTGCCGAAGACGGTGTGCTTGCCGTCGAGCCACTCGGCGGTCGGGGTGGTGACGATGAAGAACTGGGAGCCGTTGGTGTTCGGGCCGGCGTTGGCCATCGCCAACGCGCCGCGGACCACCTTGTTCGGGTTGAACTCGTCCTCGAACTGATAGCCGGGGCCGCCGGTGCCGGTGCCCTCGGGGCAGCCACCCTGGACCATGAAGTCGCGGATCACCCGGTGGAAGATCAGACCGTCGTAGAAGCCGTCGGCCGCGAGCTTTCGGAAGTTCTCGACTGTGTTCGGTGCGTCGTCATCGAAGAACTCGACCTCGATCGCGCCGCGGTTGGTGTTGAGGATCGCCTTTGACATGCCTCGACCCTACAGGCTGAGCGCCCGAGTCAGAGGCCGAGTCCCTGGACCCCGGGCTCATCGAATCCGAGGTGGTGGCCGACCTCGTGGCGGACTGTCCGCTCGACTTCCTCCGCAAGGCGCTTTCGGTCGTGGCCGAAGTCCCGGACCAGGGTGTCACGGAAGATCACGATCCGATCCGGGTAGTTGTCGCGAGCGACCCCGTCCCCCCAATACTGGCCGTAGGCGTGCTGCTCGACCCCCTGGTCGGAGATCACGATCGCGACGTTCTCGAGAGCCTTTCGGAATTCCTCGGGGATGCCGTCGAGCGCGGCCCGGACCATTGCCTTGAATTCCTCTTCGGAAACGGGGTTCGTCACCTTTCGGATTGTGCCAGCCACCATTCACCGGGAGGGGCGAAAAAGGCCGAGTTCGGCCCTTTCCTATGCTGGCTAGTCCGAAACCGCGGGCCTTCCCGCCTGTTTCGGGTGTTCATGCTTCGACTCCAGCGCTCCAAGACGACGGCCCTGCCCGCCCTCTTCGCCTGCCTGGTGGCGATGTTCGCCACCGCCGGGGCGGCTGACGGTGCCACCCGCACCCTCGCCCCGCCGGGCGGCAAGGTCTTCTTCGGGGTCACGGACACTGGCGAGGCGGATGATTTCTTCGACTTCAAGGAGGCGGTCGGGAAGAAGCCGGCCGTGATCCAGACCTTCCACCCCTGGGGCAACAGCCTGACCAAGGCGCTCCCCCGGTGGCGCACCGTGAGGGCCCGTCCGATGCTCCACATCACCACCAAGGACGACTACGGCACCGAGTTGATCACCCCGCTCCAGATCGCCAACGGCCTGGGTGACGACTACCTGCTCCGACTGAACCGGGTCCTGGCCAGGAACGGAGTCCTGACCTACATCCGGCCGATGGGCGAGCCGAACCGGTGCAAGAACCCGTATGCCGGGGTGGACTGTGCCGGGAACATCCGGGGCGGCTCCTACTCATTCGACTATTACAAGTCGGCCTTCCGCCGGATCGCGATCATCACCCGTGGTGGCGGCCGGAGGCAGTCGATCAACAAGCAGCTCCGGGCGATCGGCCTGCCGAAGCTCCAGATCGCCGGTGAGGCAAAGGCCCTGCCGAGGGTTTTGCCGAAGGCGCCGGTCTCGATCATCTGGAGCCCGCTGCCGGCCGGGTCACCGACCGTGTCGCAGAACTTCCCCGGGAAGTACTGGCCGGGCAGGAAGTGGGCCGACTGGGTAGCGACCGACTTCTATTCCAGGTACACGAACTGGCGACACCTGAAGCGTTTCTACGTCAAGTGGGCTATCGGTCAGAAGAAGCCGATGGCCCTGACCGAGTGGGGCGTCTGGGGCGCCGATGCACCGAAGTTCACCCGTCAGATCTTCGGCTTCGTAAAGAGCCGGTCGCGGATGAAGATGATGGTCTATTACCAGGACTTCGGTTCCTCGAACGAGTTCCGGATCCAGAACTTCCCGCTCTCGCTCCAGATCGTCCGGAGTCGGCTGAGGAGTTCGAAGTTCCCCCGGTTCGCACCGCGCTCGCCGGAGCCGAAGCCCGAGATCACCTACCCGGGCGTCACCCCGCAGTAGTAGTTCCGCAACCCCGAGGAGCCGGTTTCAGGACCTAGCGGTCCCCGGCAGGCGGGGCGAAGGCCGGGATGCCGGTCAATGCCATGCCTACCGAGAGGGTGTGGATCTCGTCGGTTCCTTCGTAGGTGTAGACCGACTCGAGGTTGTTCATGTGGCGCATCACCGGGTATTCGAGGGTAACCCCGTTGCCGCCGAGGATGGTACGGGCGGTCGAAGAGACCTCGCGGGCCATTCGGGCGTTGGCGCGCTTGCCCATCGAGACCTGGGCCGGGGTGATCCGCTCCTCGTCCTTCAGCCTCCCCAGCTGGAGGGCGAGCAGGTAGCCCTGCTGGACCTTGGTCGCCATCTCGACCAGCTTCTCCTGGGTCAGCTGGAAGGAGGCGATCGGGGCACCGAACTGCTCGCGGGTCATCGCATACTCGAGTGCTGCCTCGTAACAGGAGCGGGCCGCACCGACCACGCCCCAGACGATCCCGTAGCGGGCTTCGTTCAGGCAGCTCAAGGGACCCTTGAGGGACTGGACTTCAGGCAGGCGGTTCTCGTCCGGCACCCGAACGTCCTCGAGGATCAGCTCCGAAGTGACCGATGCCCTGAGCGAGAGCTTGCCGTGCATCTCGGGGGCCGAGAAGCCCTCCATCCCGGACTCGACCAGGAAGCCCTGGACTCCGTCGTCGGTGGCAGCCCAGACCACGGCAACGTCGGCCAGCGAGCCGGAGGTGATCCACATCTTCGAGCCGTTGAGGATCCAGCCATCGCCGTCCCGAACCGCCCGGGTCTTCATCGAGGCGGGATCGGAACCGGAGTCGGGCTCGGTCAGGCCGAAGCAGCCGATCTCGGTCCCGGCGGCGAGGCCGGGGAGCCACTTCTCCTTCTGCTCCTCGCTCCCCCACTTCCAGATCGCAAACATCGCCAGCGAGCCCTGGACCGAGCAGAACGAACGGAGGGCCGAGTCGCCGGCCTCGAGCTCCATGCAGGCGATGCCGTAGGCGACGGCGCTCGAGCCGGGCAGCCCGTAGCCCGAGAGGTGCATGCCGAGCAGGTCGAGCTCGCCGAGCGCGGTCGGCACCGAGGTGTCGAAGGTCCCGGCCTCGAAGTGCTCCTGGACGCCGGGCAGGTAACGCTCGTTGACGTAGCGGGCGACCGTCTCCTTGATCAGCCGCTCCTCGTCGGTGAGTTGGCGATCGATCTCGAGGAAATCCTTCGCAACCTCGTTCAGCTGTCCGGTCGAATAGATGGTGGCCTCCTCGGTCGTGGCCTCTGGGCGGCCCGTTCGGCCGTCCCCGACAGGATACCCCGACCGGGGCCGACCCCAAGGGAGGCTCAGTCGCCGGTGACCGTGACCCGAACGACCCTCGAGATGCCAGTCGCGAAGGGCATCCCCGGTGCGGCAAGCATCCTCGCCCTGAACTTGATCCGGGTCGGGCGGCTGACGTAGCGGAAGCGATAGGACGCAGAGAAGGTGCCGACCCGGCGGACCCGGGTAACCAGCACCGGACGCCACCTGCCCGAGGTGGTCTCCAGGTACTGGACCTCGACCAGGCTTCCTCCGGAGTGTCGGGCGGCGAGCAGCGGCCGGATCGTCCCCTCGAAACGGATCACCTGGCCGTTCCGGAGCTTCCGTGGACGGGCCGAGAAGCCGACCACGGCCCGCACCCCCAGCTCGAGGGTGCCCGAGGAGGACGACATGAACCTCTTGGTCCCGGCGAAGTGGACGGTCACCCGGCGGGACGGGCCCGGGGGCAGGCCGAGGGCAAAGCCCCCGTCGGGAGCGGTGGTGACCGCGTGGACGGCCGGATCGCCCGAAACACCCTCAGCCGGGGACTCGACCACCCGGAGCTCGTGGTTCCCGAGGCCGTCCCCTCCCCGGTCGAGCAGCCGGCCCTGAACCCTCGCTCCCTCCCCGAACGGCACGACGATCGAAGGGGCGGGTTCGCCCGCACCGGCCAGCTTGGCGACCAACTCGGTCTGGGAGCGGGCCGGGGCGACCACCTGAAGCGGGCTTCCGTCAGGGAGCCGGTCGACCACGGTCTGGTTCCCGGCCTGGTCGGTGACCTTCGCCCTGACCTCCCAGCGACCGGGCGTCCTTCGCTCGGAGGCGAAGTCAGCGCTCAGCCGACCGGCCGTCCGGTCTAACTCGGTGACCAGCTTCTCCCACTCCCCGGAGGACTGGTGGCGTATCTCGATCGCTCCCCCGGCGACCCCGGAGTG
>CAITDZ010000167.1 GCA_903891285.1 uncultured Solirubrobacterales bacterium | reverse complement strand
CGTAATGCGATCGGATTGGGAGGGAAGATCGCCTCGAAGATCGTCCTCCCGGCCCTCCCAAACGTCGATGCGAAGGGAACCCCGCTGCCGGCCCCGACCGCGCTTAGGGGCCAGCCGAGCCGGACCTACGTCCCGGCCACCAACGGCGGCTGATCGACCGGTTGCCGGGCCCCCCGGTTTCCCCTACATTCCCCATAATGAGGGAAGGACGCCCCCCAGGCAGCTACGGCATCGATGCCCCTTACGTGCCGGCCATCTTCCTTGCCCTCGCAGCGCTCTCCATCGTGCTGGCACTCCTCATCACCGCATCCCTCTTCGTTACCGCCGGGGTATTTCTCGCCTGCGCTCTCAGCTACCTCTACGCGACCCTCAGGGGCAAGTTCGTCGGCTGGAACCGGATCCTGAATGGCTGGCGAGGCGATCCGCCCTCCCGCCTGCTGGACGTCGGTTGCGGTCGTGGGGCGGTCTCGGTCCTCGTCGCCCGCCACTTCCCGGAGACCGAGGTGGTGGGGCTCGACCTGTGGCGGTCGAGGGACCAGTCCGGCAATTCGGTCGAGGCGGCTGAGCGGAACGCCAGTGAGGCCGGGGTGGAGGGGCGGATCGCGTTCGAGACTGGCGACATGGCCGAGATGCCCTTCCCGGACGACTCGTTCGATGCGATCACCGCGAGCATCTCGATCCAGAACGTCAAGGACAGGGAGCTTCGCCGTCGGGTGATTTCGGAGATGCTCCGAGTCGCCCGCCCGGGTGCCCGAATAGCGATCGTCGACATCCAGTACACGGCTCAGTACGAGGCAGACCTCGAGGTACTGGGGGCCGACGCAGTCGAAAGAAAGCGGCTCGGGCCCGGTCTCTGGTTCGGCACTCCCTTTACTGCCGGCACGCTGGTCAGCGCCGCCGCACCGGCGAGCCCGGTCAGCGCGGATCCTGCGGCTGGATCAGCCGGATAGCCGGCCTCCCGAACTGCGGACCTGCCGGTCTGCCTACTGCCCGGCGACCGAGGAGACGTACTTCGAGACGGCGTCGATCTGCTGGGTGTCGAGGGTGCCCGAGAACGACGGCATCGCGCCGCCACCGTTGGTCACCTGGGACTTGACCTCGGCCTCGGTCGGCATGTCGTCGTCGAGGTTCGGGCCGACCGCCCCGGAAGCCCCGGCGGCCGAGAGGGTGTGGCAGGTCGCGCAGTTGGCGGCGAAGATCTGTTCGCCTTCCCCTCCGCCCCCACTCGAACCGCTGCCCTGCTGGGTGGTGGTGCCCCCGCTGCCGCTCGAGTCGGAGCTCGACGACGAGTCGTTCGAGGATCCGCCGCAGGCGGCGAGGCCGAGGGTTGCAAGGACGAGCAGGGTGCTACCGAGGATTCTCATGGCCTGAGTGTAGGACAGACGGTTGCCCGGGTAAAGGGGGCCGGTCAGGGAGATGAGGGATCGAGTGGTATCCCGGTCTCGCGCGCGGATACCTCCCACAGCTTGTCGACCGCCTTGTCGAGGCCGACCCTGCGGAAGACTGGCTTTCGGACGGGCGGCCCGTTGTTCCCCCAGAGCGGCCCATAGAACTCGCCGCCCCTCGCGGTCGGGTCGGTCGCTGCCCTCAGCTGTGGCAGGGCTCCATTCTCCGGACTCATCCCGGTCTTCGAGGCCAGCATGTGGAAGAACCGTGCCGTCCGATCGCCGTTCTTCTCGACGCTCCGCGCCTGGAGGTCGGTGTCGGTCAGGCCTGGATGGGCGATCAGGCTGGCCGCCCGGGCATTGGCCTTTCGCAGCTTCTCCTCGAGGCCCAGTCCGAACTGGAAGTTGGCGAGTTTCGCCTCGTAGTAGGCCTTCCACGGCTTGTACTTGCCCTTCATGTGGGGGTTATCGGCATCGAGCCCCCGGCCGAAGTGGTGGGCGGTACTGGTCACCGTCACCACCCGCCCCGCTGGCGCATTCAGCAGGGGCTTCAGGAGGAGCGCGGTCAGGGCCCAATGGCCCAGATGGTTCACCCCGAACTGCATCTCGAACCCGTCAGCCGTCTGGGCCTCGGCGACCGCCATCACCCCGGCGTTGTTGATCAGGATGTCGAGGGTGGGGTGCTCGGAGGCGATCCGCGATGCCGCCTGGCGGACCGAGTCGAGCGATGCGAGGTCGAGCGGGACGACCTCGAAGTTGCCGTCCGGGACCGCGGCCTTCAACTCCTCGACCGCCCGATCGGTCTTCTCCGACTCCCGAGAGGCAACCACGACCGTTGCCCCGGCCGCGGCGAGTGCGCGGGCGTTCTCCTGCCCCAGTCCACCGTTGGAGCCTGTGACGACGGCCGTTCGGCCGCTCAGGTCCGGGATATCGGCTTCGGTCCAGGACATGCCGCTCCTCGCTCAGTCCCCGACGATCGAGCCGTCGGTGTGGTGGTGAATCATCTTCCAGCCGCCGTCCTCGCGACGGAAGACGTTGGTCGCCCGGTGGACCAAGTCGCGCTCTTCACCGTCGATCGTCAGGCCCTTGGCATTCTCGACACAGATCGAGTAGCCCATGTCTTCGCCACCGACGATCGTCAGGTCGGTGACCTCGACCTCGCCGCCCATCTCCATCCCGGCCTCCGACTCGAAGTGGGCGATCATCGCCCCGCCTGTCTGGATGTCCCCGAACGGCCCGGCAAGGGTCGCCTCGTCGGCCGTCGAGACGATCTCCCGCATCGGCCCCACGTTCCCCGTGAGCATCGCGTTCAGCGCTGCGTAGAACTCATCGTGTGCCTCTTCGACCGACTCGGCCATCTCGACTCCCTTCCTAGTGATCGTTGCTGCCGACGAAACTAGCCGATCGTGGGGGACCCGGCCCGTTCGGTGCCGACCGCCCGGTGGGCATCCTCGACCAGCCGCTCGAACTCGGTCTGGCCATCGGGGCCTGGACCTTCGTGGGAATCCGGGAGGGCATCGCCCTCCTGAACCGCCTCCAGCCTCACGACCAGGTCATCGAGGCGCTCGAGTGAACGCTCGGTGATCTCCTCTCCGGCCGGGGGGACGTCGCCGACCCCCTCGCCCGACTTCTCGACGGCCAGGGCGATGACGGCGGCCTCGACCAGATTGTCGAGGACCTCCTGGGCCTGCTCGTACTGGATCTTCAGTCCCGGCGAGACCGGCTCGTGGGCAGCGGCAGCGACGAGCAAGCCCGACTCCATCCGCTGTTCGGCCATCGTCTGCTGCTCTTCCTTGAGGTCCCCCGAGTGACCCCTCGCAACCTTCGCTCCGTAGTCCCGGAGTGCCCTGGCGGTGCTCGCCAGCTTGGTCCCCAGCTCGTAGGTCAGGCGGGTCGGCCAGATCGTCGCAACGGCGATGACGAGCGCGCCGCCGAGGATCGTTTCGATCAGCCGGGGGGCGATCAGTTCGGTCACCTCGGGAAAGACGAGGCTGATCAGGGCCAGCAGGGCCGGCGTCCAGCCGGCGACGCAGACGGTGTAGTTGGCCTGGAACCAGGCGGCCGCCAAGACGATCCCGAGGATGTAGACCCCGAGCATCACCGGCAGGTCCGGTCCGACGGCCAGGGCAAGCGCCCCGAACAGCGCCAGTCCGAGCAACGTCCCACCGACCCGACTGACCACGCGTTCCGCGGTACCGGCCAGGTCCGGCTTGGTGATCCAGGCGACGGTCAGCGGCAGCCAGTAGGCGTGGGTGGTCGGTTCGAGTTCGGCGATCGCCGTCGCGATCACGATCAGCCCGGCGAGCCTGATCGCATGACGGGTGAACAGATGGTGCGGATCCCGGACCTGGACGATGTTCCGGGCCCAGTCGAGGTTGAATTGCGGCCCGAACCGAACTTCGGCCCGACTCCCTACCGGCCACTGCCCGAGGACGTCGGAGGAGAGTGCCTCCGCGGCCTGGTCCACCTCGGCGAGTGGACGCCCCGCCGAGTCGGGCAGTGCCTGCCGGGCCCGGTCGAGGACGGAGCGGAGGTTCTCCAGGTGGCTCGGGACCCTCCTCTTGGTGATCGGGAGTTCCAGGGCCAGGCCCAGTGCGAGCAGCAGCTCGGCCGTGGCTCGCTCGAGCTCCTCCACCACCGCCCTGTCATCGGGATCGCCGAGTGTCTTCCGGCCGGCCAGCGCCAGGAAGGCGATCCTGATCGCGTCGGTTCGGTCGACCATCGCCTCGCACCACTCGAGAGTCGCAGCCTGGACCCCGCTGGTCCCGATCTGCCTCCTCGCAAGGATCAGCTTGCCAAGTGCGTTGGTGCTGGCCGGCCCTCCGTCGTGGCCCTTGAGGGCGAAGGCAACGCCCCTCATTGCCACCGAGATGTCGGTTCTAAGGCCACCGATCCTCCGAGCGAGCAAGGGCAGCACCATGACCAGGATCTGCAGGCCTCCCCCCAGCAGGACCCCGAGGAGCGCCGGCGGGATGGCCGATATCGGCTCCGGCGTTCCGGCGAAGACGGTGAAGGCGACCAGGCCCAGCACCCCTGCGAGCGCGGCTCGGGGCCCGGCCACCCCGATGTACCCGAAGAAGGCTGCGACCAGACCGGCGACGACCAGGTGGATCGGGATCGAGGACGAGACGGCGAGCCCGATTGCGGTCGCCAACAGGACGGCGATCAGGGTCAGCATCATTCCCCGAAGGCGGTCGGCGAAGTCCCCCCGCTGGTCAGCGACCCCGATGAAGAAGCTACCCATACCGACCGTCACCGCGAAGGCGGGATCGATCAGCTCGTAGGTGGCGATGACCGATATGCCAGCGACCAGCCCGGTCCGCACCGGCGCGACCCACCGGAGCGAAGCCCAGTCGGTGTGGACGAGGGCCTGGGCGATCCGCCTGTGGCGCGGCAGCGGTTCGTGTCCCGGGGCGCCCGATGCGGAAGTCGAGGACATGGCCCCGTAAGGCTAGAGGCGGGCGGTCCGAAACACGAACGGCGGAGAAAGTGCCATAGTTCCGAGAAGAGGGGGTTGGGCCGTCGAGGCCCGCCTGCAGAGGAGAGAGGAGAGGTTCTTCATGGTCGGTTTCGTCCGTCGCGTCGCAGGTCAGGCAAACGTCAAGCGCGCTGCCGTCGCCTGTGCAGCTCTCGTACTCGGCGTCACCGTCGTCGCCTGCGGTTCCTCGAGCGATTCCGGCAGCGACGAGGCCAGTGGCTCGATCACGATCGCCCAGACCTCCCAGCCCGACTACCTGGACCCTGCGCTCTCCTACACCGTCAACGGCTGGGAGCCGATGTGGATCGTCTACACGCCGCTCCTCACTTATCCCCACGTCGAGGGCGAAGAGGGCTCCAAGCTGATCCCGGGCCTCGCCCAGGATCTGCCGAAGGTGACCAACGGTGGCAAGACCTACAAGCTGACCCTCCGGGACAGCCTCAAGTACTCGGATGGCCAGCCGGTCAGGGCCAGCGACTTCGAGCACACGATCGCCCGTGTCCTCAACCTCGAGTCCGGGGGGTCCTTCTTCTACGAGGGGATCGTCGGTGCCGACAAGTACCTGGAGGACGGCAACGCCGAGGCCGACATCCCCGGCATCAAGTCCAACGACAAGACCGGGGAGATCACGATCGACCTGGTCGCGCCGGACTCGACCTTCTCGAACATCCTGGCGATGAACTTCGCCGGGCTCGTTCCGGGCAATACCCCCTTCAAGAACATGACCGAGGACCCGCCTCCGGGAGTCGGTCCGTACATGATCACCAAGTCGGTCCCCAACCGGGAGTTCGTGATGGAGCGGAGCCCCAACTTCGCCAGCTTCGACATTCCGGACATCCCGACCGGGCACGTCAAGAAGATCACCACCAAGATCGTCAAGAGCACCTCCCAGCAGACCCAGGACGTGCTTGCCAACAAGCTCGACTACATGCAGGACCCACCGGCAGCCGACCTCAAGCCGACCGTCCAGCAGCAGGCCTCCGACCGCTACAGGGAGTTCACGACGGCCTCCACCTACTACTTCTTCCTCAACACGAGGGTCGCCCCGTTCGACGACCCGAAGGTCAGGGAGGCGGTCAACTACGGAGTAGACAAGCCGGCCCTGGCCAGGCTCTTTGCTGGTGAGCTGGCCCCCGGCTGCAGCTTCATCCCGCCGGGCGTTCCCGGCTACAGCGAATCGCTCGATATCTCGGACTGCCCGTACGGAAACCCGAACGAGGCGCCCGACATCGAGAAGGCGAAGCAGCTGATCAAGCAGGCCGGGGCCGAGGG
>CAITDZ010000166.1 GCA_903891285.1 uncultured Solirubrobacterales bacterium | reverse complement strand
CCACGATCGCCAGGGTCGAGGTCGCCCCGGCCTGAAGAAGACGGGGCTCTGCTGGGCGGGCTGAGCTCACAGCACCCCCAGCACCCCCGCGATTAGGCTTCCACCGTGGACGGGCAGGCAAACCCCGCGGTGAGCCCTCTCGAGCGGGTTCCGGCGATCTCTCGGATCGTCCACTCGAGCTGGTTCGAGGGCTTCATCTTCACGGTGATAATCCTCAACGCGATCGTCCTCGGGCTGGAGACCTACCCGGACATCCAGGACCGCTACGGCGACACCCTCTACCTGCTCAACGAGATCTTCCTCGGCATCTTCATCGTCGAGATCCTGCTCCGGATATCGGCCTACGGCTCGAAGCCCTGGGACTACTTCCGGAGCGGCTGGAACGTCTTCGACTTCGTCGTCGTGTTCGCGGTATTCATCCCGGGAGTCCGGCAGAACGCCACCCTGCTCCGACTGGTCCGGCTGCTTCGGGTCGTCCGGGTGGTCAGCGTCCTGCCCGATCTCCGGGTGCTGCTCTCGGGCATGGCCAGGGCGATTCCCCCGATCGCCTCGATGGCCGCGCTCGCGGTCCTGCTGATCTTCATCTACGGGATGATCGGCTGGAAGATCTTCGGCGACGAGATCCCGGAGCGCTGGGGCGACATCGGCGAGGCGATGCTGACCCTGTTCACGATCCTCACCCTCGAGGGCTGGAACGAGATCCTCTTCGCCGGTCAGGAGGTAACCCAGTTCGCCTGGATCTTCTTCGTCAGCTTCGTCCTGATCGCCTCCTTCCTGCTGATCAACATCCTGATCGCGATCATCATCAACGCGGTCGAAGAGGCACGGGAGGCCGAACGGGCCCAAGCGGCCGAGGAGCGCCTCCAGGCGGCCGAGGCAGCGGGCGAAGTGGCCGATCCACTGAGGAACGCCCTCGACCGGCTCTCCGAATTGAAGGGCTGGATCGGCGACGTCGAGACCGAGATCGAGGCGTTCCGGGCCCGTAGCACGACCGAGGGGGACGGCGAAGCCGGGGCAGGCGGCTCATCCGAGGGCGACAGGAAGCGACTTCGCCCTTCCGGTCGGCGCGGTAGGGGGATGTAGGCGGGAGCGCTCCCTTCGGTCCGGGCGACACCGGCCCGCCTCAGGCCCCTCCACCTCCTCGCGCGGGCGACACGCGAAAAGCAAAACGGGGGCCCGAAGGCCCCCGTTTCGAAAACGCCGCCCGGTCTCCCGGGCGTTCACATGGGAACTAGCTGGTGATCCTCTTCATCTTGATCTTCATGATCTTGCTCGACGAGGAGGTCGTCTGGAAGATCACGTCCGGCTTGGCCTTCCCGAGCACCCTCATCCTCCAGCCCGTGGTGGGCTTTCCGGCCTTCAGGAATGCGGCGATCTGGTTACCGGCCTGCTTGCAGGACATGGTCTGCTTGCCGCCGTACTTGTTGACCGCGAAGTAGTAGTCCCCCTTGGGGAAGCTGACTCCGCTGATCTTGTCGTTGTTCTCGACCTCGAAGTAGCCCGGGCACCTGTTGAAGGCAGCTGCGTCCGAGCGTTCTGCGGCGATCGAGAGGAAGCCGACCATCGCAGTCGCTGCGATGAGAAGCATCACGAGGGGGCGTCGCGCCCCAACTGAGTGGGTCATCCCTGTTCCTTTCGCTCCGTCCCCAGGACGGAGGGTTGGTTTCCTGGCCGACCAGCCGCCGCCTTGCGACGGTGGAGACCGTAGGTGGATACTACGAGGCCATCCGGCACTCTCCTGCCGGATCGATCCCCGATCACGGGTTTCGTGGCGGGACAGAAGGCCGGGTCAGGTCGACCGCGGGCAGGAGGGGAGCCGGGTCGGGAGAACACCGGAACAAGCCGACCCTCCGGACGGGATCGAACAGGGGATGCCACAGGACCAGAACGAAACCTACGAGGAGGCGCTGGAGCGGGTCCGTGCCCGCCGCCTCCTGGCCGCCGAGCAGCGCCGACGACGAAGCCGCACCCT